>NZ_JBFRYH010000015.1:0-37233 GCF_040984445.1 Streptococcus handemini | reverse complement strand
TCCTCCCCGTGATTTGTAGTCGTGATTGGCCTTCTCATTTTATATTATAGAGCAAAATAAAGAGCACAACACATTTTCATTTAGTGTTGTGCCTTGAGTGAAACGAAAGGAATGAATTATAAACATGAAATTAAATAAATACATCGATCATACACTACTCAAACCAAATGCTACCAAAGAACAAATCTTAGCGATTATCGCAGAAGCAAAAGAATATGACTTTGCAAGCGTCTGCGTCAACCCAACTTGGGTAGCTCTTTCAGCACAGGAGTTGAAAGAGACAGACGTAAAAGTTTGTACCGTTATCGGCTTTCCTTTGGGAGCAAATACATCAGCTGTAAAAGCAGTTGAAACGAAAGACGCCATTGCAAATGGAGCAGATGAGATTGACATGGTCATCAATGTTGGCGCCTTAAAATCACAAGACTATGACACAGTATTGAAGGATATTCAAGCGGTTGTGGAAGCAAGTGGTGATAAGTTGGTGAAAGTCATCATCGAAACATGTCTTTTGACTGACGAGGAAAAAGTCAAAGCCTGTCAATTATCACAAGAAGCAGGGGCTGATTTTGTGAAAACATCGACTGGCTTCTCAACAGGTGGTGCAACAGTAGAAGATGTAGCCTTGATGAGAAAAACAGTTGGGCCAGATATGGGGGTAAAAGCCTCTGGTGGTGCACGTTCATACGAAGATGCCAAAGCCTTTATTGAAGCTGGTGCGACTCGTATCGGAGCTTCTTCGGGTGTAGCAATTATGAAGGGAGAGCAGGCGGATGGCGACTACTGATTTAATTGATTTATCTATTGAAGTTAGTAAAAAAGCCTACGTACCCTATTCTCATTTTCCCATTGGAGCTGTGTTAGTTGCCAAGAATGGTCAGATTTTTACAGGCGTTAATATTGAAAATGCCAGCTTCGGATTGACCAACTGTGGTGAGCGCACAGCGATTTTTAAAGCTGTTTCAGAGGGTGTCTTGGAATTTTCGGAACTCATCGTCTACGGTGAAACAGAAAAGCCAGTCTCCCCTTGTGGCGCATGCCGTCAAGTCATGGCAGAATTTTTTGATCAGGATTTAAAAGTAACATTGGTTGCTAAAGATAAATCGACAGTCGAGATGACAGTCGGGGAGTTACTTCCGTATTCTTTTACAGACTTAACGTAAGTTTGTAAGGCAGCCGTTTGGCTGTATCATTTCCATTTTGCAACGAAAGTTGCACAAAGAATTTTTAGGAGGGTTCAGAAATGAACAAAAAACTTGTTGGTTTAGGCGTTGCAACACTTGCAACTTTGGCTCTTGCTGCTTGTGGAAGTCGCGCAGCAAAAAATGATGCTGCTTCAACATCAGAAAAAGATTCAGCAGTAAAAGCAGCAGTTGTTACAGACGTTGGTGGCGTTGATGACCGTTCATTCAACCAATCTGCTTGGGAAGGATTGCAAGCTTGGGGGGACGAAAATGGTCTCAAGAAAGACGCTGGTTATACTTACTTCCAATCTGGTAGCGAATCTGACTACGTAACAAACCTTGATTCAGCTGTTTCAGGTGGTTACAATCTTGTATTTGGTATCGGTTTTGCCTTGGAAAATGCGATTGCTGAAGTAGCACCAAATAATCCTGACACAAACTATGTTATCGTAGATAGCGTTGTAAAGGATCAAAAGAACGTGGCAAGCGTTGGATTTGCTGACCATGAAGCATCTTACCTTGCAGGTGTAGCAGCTGCAAAAGCTACTAAGACTAACCACATTGGATTCATCGGTGGTGTTGAAGGGGTTATCATTGACCGTTTTGAAGCTGGATTTGTTGCTGGTGCAAAATCAGTAAACAAAGACATTAAGATTACCGTTGATTATGCAGCTTCATTTGCGGATGCAGCAAAAGGTCAAACCCTTGCTGCTGCTCAATACGCTGCAGGTGCAGACGTTATTTTCCATGCTTCAGGTGGTACCGGTAACGGTGTATTTGCTGCTGCAAAAGCAGAAAACGAAACTCGTAACGAAGCAGATAAAGTTTGGGTAATCGGTGTAGACCGTGACCAATCAGCAGAAGGTAAATATACTTCTAAAGACGGTAAAGAATCAAACTTTGTTCTTGCATCAACATTGAAACAAGTTGGTACGTCTGTAAAAGATCTTGCCAACAAAGCACTTAAAGGTGAATTCCCTGGTGGAGAAATCATCACATTCTCACTTGCTGATAAAGGTGTAGACTTGGCTGAAACAAACCTTTCAAGCGAAGCATCTGAAGCAGTAGCTGCTGCTAAGAAAGACATCTTAGACAAGAAAGTTGAAGTTCCAGAAACACCTGAGAAAAAATAACAAGTAATGTGTCATCCGAAACGGCGACCTGACTCGGTCGCCGTTTTAGGAGTTGAGAGGAAGAATTATTTTCTCTCAGCAAAGCTTATCGGTCTCGGTATTGATAGGTTTTGCTGACAAAAAATAATAGTCTGAAAGGAAGAAGATTATGACAAAAGATTATGTCATTGAGATGCGAGAAATCACAAAAATCTTTGGGGATTTTGTGGCAAATGATCACATCAATTTGAATGTCAGACGTGGAGAAATTCATGCCCTTTTAGGAGAAAATGGTGCTGGAAAATCAACCTTGATGAATATGCTTGCTGGCCTACTCGAACCTACAAGTGGCGAAATTGCTATCAATGGCCAAGTGGTTACCATTGATTCTCCTTCTAAGGCGGCTCATCTAGGTATCGGTATGGTGCACCAGCATTTTATGTTAGTTGATGCCTTTACAGTAGCTGAAAATATTATTTTGGGAAGTGAGACGACCAAAGCCGGTATCATTGATATTAAAAAAGCTATCAAAGAGATTAAAGAATTATCTGCCAAATATGGTTTAGATGTTGATCCAACTGCAAAGGTAGCAGACATCTCAGTTGGTGCTCAACAACGTGTAGAAATTCTAAAAACACTTTATCGTGGTGCTGATTTATTGATTTTTGATGAACCAACTGCAGTTTTAACGCCAGCTGAAATCACTGAATTGCTAAAAATTATGAAAGCCCTCGTTCAAGAAGGAAAATCTATTATTTTGATTACCCATAAACTGGACGAAATTCGTGCAGTTGCAGATAGCGTTACGGTTATTCGCCGTGGAAAATCAATCGAGACGGTTGCAGTTGCTGGGGCAAGTAATGAAGACTTGGCAGAATGGATGGTTGGACGTTCGGTATCCTTTAAGACAGAGAAAATTCCTGCCAATCCAAAAGAAGTAATTCTTTCCATTAAAAATTTGGAAGTTAATGAAAACCGTGGCATTCCAGCAGTAAAAGGCTTATCGCTTGATGTACGAGCTGGAGAAGTAGTAGGGATTGCAGGGATTGACGGAAATGGGCAAAGCGAGTTAATTCAGGCAATTACTGGCCTTCGTAAGGTTAAGTCTGGACAGATTTTGATTAAAGGTGAGGATGTTGTCGGAAAAACTCCCCGTAAGATTACAGAGATGAACGTCAGTCACGTACCAGAAGACCGTCATCGGGATGGACTAGTTTTACAAATGACCGTGGCAGAAAATATCGCTTTACAGACCTATTATAAAGAGCCTATTTCCAAAAATGGTATTTTAAATTACGATACCATTAATCAACAAGCACGTGACTTAATGGCAGAGTTTGATGTTCGTGGTGCTAGTGAAGTTGTTCCAGCTAAAGCCCTTTCTGGAGGAAATCAGCAAAAGGCAATTATTGCCCGTGAAATTGATCGCAACCCTGATTTGTTAATTGTTAGCCAACCGACTCGTGGTTTAGATGTTGGTGCGATTGAGTATATTCGGAAACGCTTGATTGCAGAACGGGACAAAGGAAAAGCAGTTCTCATTGTCAGTTTCGAGTTGGACGAAATTTTAGATGTGTCTGATCGTATTGCGGTTATTCACGATGGCGTGATTCATGGTATTGTTGATCCTGCCAAGACCAATAAACAAGAATTAGGATTCTTAATGGCTGGTGGAAAGCTTGAAAAGGAGGAAGCAAATGCCTAAGAAGTTACAAAATATCACCCTGCCTTTGTTAGCAGTCGTATCTGGATTGCTACTAGGAGCGATTATTATGTTGGTGTTCGGCTATGATCCGCTTTGGGGCTATGAAGAATTATTCTATTCTGCCTTTGGCTCTGTCAAATCAATTGGTGAAATTTTTCGAGCGATGGCGCCCTTAATCTTTACAGCACTTGGATTTGCGGTTGCGAGTCGAGCAGGATTTTTCAACGTTGGTTTATCAGGGCAAGCGCTTGTAGGTTGGTTATTTGCTGGCTGGTTTGCTCTTGAAAATCCAGATTTACCAAGACCTGTGTTAATTCTTGCAACCATTATCATTGCTATGATTGCAGGCGGAATTGCAGGTGCGATTCCAGGAATTTTGCGGGCTTATCTGGGAACGAGTGAGGTTATTGTGACCATCATGATGAACTATATCTTGCTCTATTCTAGTAACTATATCATCCGTAATGTTTTTGCGGCAGATTTGATGAAAAACAAGGACTCGAGTATCAATATCTCTGCGAATGCCTCTTACCAAACCGAATGGCTCCGTGCCTTAACAGATAATTCACGGATGAATATTGGTATTTTCTTTGCGATTATTGCCGTCCTCCTTATTTGGTTCTTATTGACTAAGACAACGCTTGGTTTTGAGATCCGCTCTGTAGGGTTGAATCCAACTGCTTCAGATTATGCAGGAATGTCAGCAAAACGAACCATTATCCTATCCATGATTATTTCCGGTGCTCTAGCAGGTCTTGGTGGAGCAGTACAAGGACTTGGAACCTTCCAAAATGTCTATACGCAGGGGGGAAATTTGGATATCGGCTTTAACGGAATGTCCGTTGCCCTACTTGCTTCCAATTCACCACTTGGTATCCCCTTAGCAGCCTTCTTGTTTGGCTTATTATCAATCGGGGCGCCTGGTATGGTCAAGGCACAAATTCCACCTGAATTGATTAACGTCGTGACAGCCTCTATCATCTTCTTTGTCGGTGTGAAATTTGTCTTTGAACAATTATTGAAACGGAACAAAAAAGCGAAAGGAGCTAACTAATATGAATTTGACAATAGTAACGCTTTTAATTTCGCAGATGCTGATCTATTCTGCTCCGCTGATTTTTACCAGTCTTGGAGGAGTATTCTCAGAGCGTGCAGGAATCGTCAATGTGGGACTCGAGGGAATCATGGTGATTGGTGCCTTTGCAGGTGTCGTTTTCAATTTGGAATTTGCCAGTAGCTTTGGCAAAGCAACCCCACTATTAGCTGTTTTAGTCGGTGGAATTGCAGGATTGCTCTTCTCGATTATTCACGCGGCCGCAACAATCAATTTCCGTGCAGATCACGTCGTGTCAGGTACTGTTTTAAACCTCTTAGCGCCAGCCTTTTCAGTCTTTTTGGTTAAAGTGCTTTATAATAAGGGGCAGACAGACAGTATTCCAGAATCTTTTGGTAAATTTTCGTTTCCAGTCTTGGAAAAAATTCCAGTGATTGGTGATCTATTCTTTAAGAATACCAGCTTAATGGGCTATGTGGCCATTGCTATGGCCTTTGTATCTTGGTTTGTCCTTTATAAGACGAAATTTGGTTTGCGCCTACGTTCAGTGGGTGAACATCCTCAGGCAGCAGACACCTTGGGAATCAATGTATACGCTATGCGTTATGCGGGTGTTCTAATAGCTGGTTTTCTTGGAGGAGTTGGGGGAGCTGTTAGCGCCCAAACCGTTAATATTAACTTCTCAGCAACCACAATTGTAGGTTCAGGCTTTATTGCCCTCGCAGCAGTGATCTTTGGTAAATGGAATCCAATCGGTGCGATGTTAGCGAGTCTATTCTTTGGCTTATCACAGAGTTTATCCGTTATCGGTGGACAACTTCCTGGTCTATCACATGTACCAAATGTCTATCTTCAAATTGCGCCATATCTCATTACGGTAGTGGCACTTGCAGCGTTCTTTGGCAAAGCTGTCGCACCAAAAGCAGATGGTGTCAACTATATTAAATCAAAATAACAAACTAAAGGAGTTGAGCGGTTTTGCTCAACTCCTTCTTCTATATTTTCTATAGAACCAAAAAAGCCAACCCTGTCTTTATGACCTGGTTGACGTAGAGTTTGTTCATAATGTCCAGACTAATTTTTAATAGAAGCTGCGATTTCTGGATTTGCAAAGGCATCGTCCATGATTTCTTTTAATTGTTTAGCAGAGGCTTGCATTTTTTGTAATTCAGCTTCATTCAATGGGATATTTACTGGACGAACGATACCATGTGCTCCAATAATAGCTGGTTGCCCAATGAAGACATCTTCAACGCCTTCATATTGACCTGCTTGGTAAACAGAAAGAGGGAGTACCGCATTTTCATCATCAAAGATTGCTTTGGTAATACGAGCAAGCGCTGCACCGATCCCATAGTAAGTTGCACCTTTTTTGTTGATGATAGAGTAAGCAGCATCACGAACAGAGATAAATAAGTCTACCAATCCTTGCTCGTCAATATCACGGTTATCTTGTAACCAATCGTATAATTTAACACCTGCGACGTTAGCATGTGACCATACGGCAAATTCAGAGTCACCGTGTTCACCCATGATATAAGCATGGACAGAACGTGCGTCGATACCAATTTTTTCAGCAAGGGCCTGACGGAAACGTGCAGAGTCAAGTGAAGTACCTGAACCGATTACGCGCTCTTTAGGGAAGCCTGAGAATTTCCATGTTGAGTAAGTCAGAATGTCAACTGGATTAGCAGCGACAAGGAAGATTCCATTGAAACCAGATGCGACAATTTCACTGACAATTTGTTGGTTGATACGAAGGTTTTTCTCGATCAATTGAAGACGAGTTTCACCTGGTTTTTGTGGCAAACCTGCTGTCAGAACAACGAGGTCTGCATCATGTGCATCAGAGTATTCAGCTGAGTAGATTTTTTTGGGTGAAGTAAAAGCGAGAGCGTGACTCAAATCTTCTGCATCACCTTGTGTGCGGTCTTTGTTAATATCGACAATACCTAACTCTTGACCAATACCTTGATTGACAAGCGCATACGCGTAAGCAGAACCTACAGCACCGTCACCGACAAGGATTACTTTTTTATGTTGTTTAGTTGCAGTCATCTTCTAAACATCTCCTTAGTTTTATTTGGGGACCTATGTCCCGACCATCTATCATTCTAGCACTTTTTATGTTCTTTGTCACTTGTGAAAGGTGATTTGAAAATGTTTACATTTCAAGGCGCTAACAAGAAAATTTCTTCACAATATGTTATAATATAGTAGATACTTTCTAGAGAAAAGAGACAGATTTAATGCATGATAAGAATTTAGTAGATGTAAATCTGACCAGCGAAATGAAAACCAGTTTCATTGACTATGCAATGAGCGTCATCGTTGCTCGGGCTCTTCCCGATGTACGAGACGGTCTGAAACCTGTTCATCGCCGAATCCTGTATGGAATGAATGAATTGGGCATTACACCAGATAAACCACATAAGAAATCAGCTCGTATTACCGGGGATGTCATGGGTAAATACCATCCACATGGTGATAGTGCCATTTATGAAGCCATGGTGCGGATGGCTCAGTGGTGGAGTTATCGCTATATGCTCGTAGATGGGCATGGAAACTTCGGTTCGATGGATGGGGACGGAGCAGCCGCACAGCGGTATACCGAGGCACGTATGAATAAAATTGCCTTGGAAATGTTGCGTGATATCAACAAGAATACGGTGAATTTTGCTGATAACTATGATGCTAGTGAACGGGAGCCAGAGGTTCTACCTGCCCGTTTTCCAAATCTATTGGTCAATGGTACAACAGGTATTGCCGTTGGGATGGCGACAAATATCCCTCCTCATAATTTGGGTGAGACGATTGAAGCGGTGAACTTGATTATTGACAATCCAGATGCGACAACTCGTGACATCATGGAAGTCTTGCCTGGACCTGATTTTCCAACGGGTGCTTTGGTCATGGGGAAATCAGGAATTCACCGTGCTTATGAGACCGGAAAAGGATCGATTGTTCTTCGTTCCAGGACAGAAATTGAAGAGTATGGTCATGGTCGTGAGCGCATCGTTGTGACAGAATTTCCATATATGGTCAATAAGACCAAGGTTCATGAACATATTGTCCGTCTGGTTCAAGAAAAACGAATTGATGGAATTACCGCTGTTCGTGATGAGTCCAATCGCGAAGGGGTTCGCTTTGTGATTGAGGTTAGACGAGATGCGTCAGCCAATGTTATTTTGAACAATCTCTTCAAATTGACCCAACTTCAGACCAATTTTAGCTTCAATATGTTGGCCATTCAAAATGGTGTGCCGAAGATTCTCTCAGTCCGTCAAATTTTGGAAGCCTATGTTGAACACCAAAAAGAAGTCGTTACTCGCCGCACCCAGTTCGATAAAGAAAAGGCAGAAGCTCGTGCCCATATTTTAGAAGGATTGTTGATTGCCTTAGATCATATTGATGAAGTAATTAAGGTGATCCGTAATAGCGAAACAGATGCAGAGGCACAGGCAGAATTGATGGCGCGCTTTGAATTATCAGAGCGTCAGAGCCAAGCCATTCTTGATATGCGCCTGCGCCGTTTGACAGGACTGGAACGGGACAAGATTCAATCAGAATACGATGATTTGATTGCCTTGATTGCAGATTTAGCAGATATTTTAGCCAAACCAGAGCGAGTTGTGCAGATTATCAAAGATGAACTAGAAGAAATCAAGCGCAAATATGCGGATCCTCGCCGGACAGAGTTAATGGTAGGAGAAGTCCTATCGCTTGAAGACGAAGATTTAATTGAAGAAACAGATGTGCTGATTACCCTATCCAATCAAGGGTATATTAAACGGCTCGCACAGGATGAATTTCATGCTCAAAAGCGTGGAGGACGTGGTGTTCAGGGAACTGGGGTCAAAGATGATGATTTTGTTCGAGAATTGGTTTCTACCAGTACACATGATCGCCTTCTCTTCTTTACCAACAAGGGGCGTGTCTATCGTCTAAAAGGCTATGAAATTCCTGAATATGGTCGCACAGCTAAGGGATTACCAGTCGTAAATCTCTTGAAGTTAGAAGAAAATGAGTCCATTCAGACGATTATCAATGTTACCAAGGAGCAAGAAGAAGGACATTATCTCTTCTTTACCACTCGTCAAGGAATTGTCAAACGAACTAGCGTTGCTGAATTTGACAATATCCGTCAAAATGGTCTGAAAGCTCTGAATCTAAAAGAAGATGATGAATTGATTAACGTTTTCTTGACAGACGGCCAAACAGATGTTATCATGGGATCTAAATTCGGTTATGCCGTTCGCTTCACAGAAACAGATGTCCGCAATATGGGTCGCACAGCGACGGGCGTTCGGGGAATGAGACTTCGTGAAGGGGATTGCTTAGTCGGAGCAGCAGTTGTCTCTGATAATCAAGAAGTTCTTGTTTTAACGGAAAATGGTTTTGGAAAACGGACACCAGCTTCAGAATACCCAACCAAGGGGCGTGGTGGTAAAGGAATTAAAACCGTTAAAGTTGCAGAAAAAAATGGTTATCTAGCAGGTTTAACAACTGTTTCAGGTGATGAAGATGTGATGGTTATCACGGATACAGGGGTTATCATTCGGACCAATGTAGCCAATATTTCACAAACTGGTCGTTCAACAATGGGTGTGAAGGTGATGCGACTGGACGATGAGGCAAGTATTGTGACGTTTGCTTTAGTTGATGCTGCAGATTCTAAAGATTCAGAGGAAGAATAAGATTATGAGTAATCGTAGACGTTCTAGTAAGAAAAAGAAAAGTGGTGTTTGGAGAAATCTATTAGCAGGTATTTTTTTCCTTATTGCCATTGCGTTGATGTTTAATACTTCTATTCGCAATATGATTATTGCTTGGAATAGCAATCGCTACCAAGTTACTAAAGTGACAGAAGCGGATATTGAGAAGAACAAGCAGGCAGAAACAACTTTTGATTTTGAGCAGGTGCAATCCATCTCGACAGAAGCTGTTTTGAAGGCTCAGTGGGAATCGCAGCAGCTTCCTGTCATTGGTGGCATTGCTATTCCAGATTTAAATGTCAATCTTCCTATTTTTAAAGGTTTATCAAATGTTGCCTTAATGTATGGGGCAGGAACGATGAAAGAAACTCAGGAAATGGGGCAGGGGAACTATTCTCTCGCTAGTCATCATATTTTTGGAATAGCAGGAGCGAGTGAGACACTCTTTTCACCACTTGAACGTGCACAGGAAGGCATGAAGATTTATTTGACAGATAAGCAAAACGTCTATACCTATGTCGTGACAAGTGTACAGTCAGTAACTCCTGAAAGTGTGGAAGTTATTGATGACATTGAAGGTCAGACAGAAATTACCTTGGTAACCTGTGAGGATTTAGAAGCTACCATGCGGACAATTGTCAAAGGAAAACTAGAAAGTAGCACTCCTTACAATGAGACACCAAAAGATGTTTTGAAACACTTTGAGAAGAAATATAATCAGGTACAAATCTAAAAAAGAAGGCATTCGCCTTCTTTTTTACGAATAAATACAATGAGGAGGAAAATATGTATCAAATTATGTTTCAAGAAGAGTCATTATTACCACGGGAGCGTTTATTGGAAGTAGGTGCAGAAAGCTTGAGCAATCAAGAGTTACTCGCAATTTTTATCCGAACAGGGACACGGAAAGAGCCTGTTTCCATCCTATCGAATAATTTACTAGCCAAGTTGGAAAACCTAGCTGCCTTACGGGATTTATCCATTGAAGAATTACAAACATTGGCAGGGATTGGTCGTGTGAAAGCAGTCGAAATCAAGGCAATGATTGAGCTAGGACGACGAATTAATCAGTCAGAAATTTTGCTGCAAGATCGTGTGCTTGGAAGTGAGAAATTAGGGCGTAAAATGATGCAGGACATTGGTGACAAGAAACAAGAACATTTAGTGGCTCTTTATCTTGACACGCAGAATAAAATTATTAGCCAAAAGACTATTTTCATCGGTAGTGTGAATAAAAGTATTGCAGAACCAAGAGAGATTTTACATTATGCAGTAAAATGCATGGCCACCTCAATCATTGTTGTGCACAATCACCCTTCTGGGTCTGTGCAGCCGAGCAAGAATGACTTGGTGTTTACAGAGACATTAAAAAAGTCCTGCGAGATGCTAGGACTTGTCTTACTCGATCATTTAATTGTGGCGAAATCAGCCTACTATAGTTTTCGTGAGGAAGGAGAACTTTGTTAAAATTCATTAACAAGATAATCAAATAAGGCTTTTTCTTCGGTACGAGTAGCATAAAGAAGCTCTGGATGCCACTGTACACCAAGGAAACGCACCTCAGCAGTCATCATGGTTGCTTCGATAGTGCCATCTTCTGCTTGGCCAATCACCTGTAAACCAGGTGCGAGCTGATCTAATGCCTGTCGATGGAAAGAATTAACCCGTGGCTGTTTTCCATAGAAAGTAGCTAGTGGACTCCCTTCATGCAGGCAAATAGAGTGAACGGGCGCGTTAGCAGCAGTGGTTTGCCAATGATTTGGTATGACCTGATGTAAGGTACCGCCCATGGCAACGTTAAAGAGCTGCATACCACGACAGACACCAAAAATTGGTTTCTGCTGTCTGATGGCTTCTTGAATTAAGGTGAGCTCAAAGACATCACGCTGGTTATGATAATTATCGCTTTCAATGGTTTTCTCTTGTCCATAGTAATTTGGAAGGACATTTTGTCCACCAGTCAAAATGAGCTTGTCAATCAGATTGACATAGCATTTAGCTATATCAGGTGATACAATTGGAAGGATGAGGGGAATTCCTCCAGCAGCCTCAATCGCTTGAATAAAACTTGTGGCAACATAGGAGAGAAGAGGCTCAGTATCGTCGGTTGCATTGATAAAATCATTACCAGAAATACCGATAATTGGTTTGCTCATAACATTAGCTCTTTCTCATGAAATAAAGAAGGGTCTGCAATTCACTTGTCAAATCAACATACTGTACAACGACATCTTTTGGTACAGATAAGTTGACAGGTGAAAAACTCAAAATTCCTTTTACACCAGCTTTGACTAGGATATTGGTAACTTCTTGTGCTTTAGTACTTGGTACGGTCAAAATAGCTGTCTGGGCGTTAATCTCTTTGATTTTTTCTTCAATATCTGAAATGGCATAAATTGGAACATTTTCATCAATTGTACCAACTGCTGGATGTTCATCTGCTTCGAAGGCCATAACGATTTTCATTTTATTTCGTTCATGGAAACGATAGTGTAGGAGCGCGCGTCCCATATTTCCAACACCAATCAGCATCACATTAGTAATAGAATTATCATTTAAAATATCAGCAAAGAAATCCATCAATTTTTTGACATCATAACCAAATCCGCGGCGACCGAGTTCTCCAAAGTAAGAGAAGTCACGGCGAACAGTTGCAGAATCAATACCGATTGCTTCTGCAATTTCTTTGGAACTTGCCTTTTCAATATTGCCAGCATGAAATCGTTTGAATACGCGGTAATAGATTGACAAACGTTTGGCAGTAGCACGGGGGATAGGGGATTTTTTTTCGTTTTTCACAATCTTTTACTCCTTTTGATGATTTATTCTATTTTAGTAAAAGTTTGTGAAAAAAGCAACAGATTACACTGAAAAAATACAGAAAAAACAAGAAGTCATTCTTGTTTTTTCTAGAGATTAGTTGGATCGATTGTCTTGAGGTAGCGATAGAGATCTCCAACGAGTCCTTGATATCCTAAGTCTTTGCCATCTTGACGTAAAGAAATCACTTTTAAATGGTCTGGAATAGTCACACAACCTGAAAAGGAAAGAAGTAGGGCGTCAAAATTGTCAAAAGTTTGTGAGCGAATTTGCTGATAGGAATCTTGGTAACGTAGTTCAATCATGCTTTTGTACTTTCTTTTGTGAAAATATCTCGGTCAACTAAGCTGTCCATGAGGAAATAAAATTTTTCTTGGATAACAGCATTTCCACCTGCTTTGAAAATATCTATCAAGTGCAGACCTGATTTGTCTGTAATATTGATTTTAAAACCATTCAAATCTTTATTGATAATAATTTTTAGTAGAAATCCTTGATTGGAGTTTGGAATTTCTTCTAACATACGCGTTAATTGATAGTTGCCGACCTGGGTTTGTTCAAATGTATTATCACGTAAGGTAAACTTTTTGATAGCTGGGCTAATGGAGTAAGTATAATCACAATTTTTTAGAGTTACAGATGTTGTAAAAGCCATTAGTAAGTGCCTCCTATGATTTCATGTAGTTGTTTGATGAGGAAGTCTAGTTCCTCTTTTGTATTTTCATGTGAAAAGCTAATCCGAATGGATTCCTTTAGGCGGTGTGACTCTTTTCCGTATAGGGACTCTAAGACATGGCTATTTTGAATCACACCGGCAGTACAAGCAGAACCGCTGGAAACAGCGATTCCTGCAAGATCTAGGCGCATGAGCACTTGCTCATTGAGTTGATTCGGAAAACCGAGATTGACGACGTAGGGAAGTGTCGGCCCAGTTTCATTGAGGTAATGATGGATAGAGGTCAGATTGCTTATCAAATAGCCTTTTAAAGCAGAAACGCGAGTGTAATGCTCTTTTAGTTGGGCCGTTTGTTCTTTCAAAGCTGTTGCCATAGCCGCAATTCCTGCTAGATTTTCTGTTCCTGCTCGGTGTTGTTGCTCTTGGCGCCCTCCGTGAATCAGAGAGTCAAAGTGCGGAATACGGCTATAAAGGAAGCCTACTCCTTTAGGCCCATGAAACTTATGGGCAGCAGCAGAGAGAAAATCAATTCCCAGTTGTTCCGGTGAGATAGCAACTTTTCCTATTGCTTGGACAGCATCTACATGAAAAACGGCTTGATGTTGGGAGAGAATTTCGCCGATTTCTTTAATTGGTAGTAACAGCCCAGTCTCATTGTTGGCATACATGGCACTAACTAGAATGGTATCTGGGCGTAAGGCTGCCTGAATCTGCTGGGCGGAAATTCTTTGATTGATAGGCTGAATATAAGTCACCTCAAAGCCGAATCGCTCATGTAAATAGTCCATTGTGTGAAGGACAGCATGGTGTTCGATAGCAGTTGTGATGAGGTGTTTTCCCTTATGCTGATTGGCCAGCGCATAACCTTGGATAGCAAGAGTATCGGCCTCTGACCCCCCTGAGGTAAAAATGATTTGTTCAGGCTTGCCATCTAGGATGTGGGCAATATCTGCTCGAGCTTGGCGGAGAATAGCGTTTGCTTTTCGTCCTGCCCAATGAATACTCGAGGAGTTTCCGTAGTATTCTGTCGAAATATCCATAAAAGTTTGAAGGGCAGCTTTCGACAGAGAAGTTGTTGCTGCATTGTCTAAATAAATCAAGGAAATCTCCTAGTTTTCATTATTTGGATGTGTAAAGTTAAAGAGAGGACTGACTGGACGGCGTTCGTGAATGCGGATAATGGCGTCTGCGATCAATTCACTAGCAGTGATAAAGGCAATAGCTTTAGGTAATTGTTCTTTACCTGAAACAGAGTCTGTGACGAGTACTTCCTTGATTGGTGCTTGATCCAAGAGTTCTGCGGCAGTCCCAGCAAACAACCCATGACTTGCAACTGCATAAATCTCAGTTGCTCCGCCTTCCTGTACAATACGAGCGGCTTCTGAGAAGGTACGACCAGTATTTAAAATATCATCAATCAAGATAGCTGTTTTTTCAGCTACATCTCCAATGATATATCCTTCTGATCGATCGGCATCATCTTGGGCATAATCGATAATAGCAATTGGCGAATTAAGGTATTCTGCTAGACTACGCGCACGTTTGATGCCAGAATTTTTAGGACTGACAATCACAACATCTTCACCACATAAGCCTTTTTCCATATAATGTTCTGCAAATAGTGGGACAGTAAAGAGATTGTCAACTGGAATATCAAAGAACCCTTGTACCTGAACAGCGTGCAAATCAAGCGA
This sequence comes from Streptococcus handemini, assembly GCF_040984445.1. Taxonomy (NCBI): domain Bacteria; kingdom Bacillati; phylum Bacillota; class Bacilli; order Lactobacillales; family Streptococcaceae; genus Streptococcus; species Streptococcus handemini. Next base: position 22,273 of record NZ_JBFRYH010000015.1, on the reverse strand, counting down.
CAAGACACGATCTACACCTGCTTTGACCAGCATATTCGCAACGAGTTTTGCTGTAATTGGTTCACGAGGAGCTGCTGTACGGTCCTGACGAGCATAGCCAAAATAAGGCATGACAACTGTAACAGAATGAGCGCTTGCACGCTTACACGCATCCACCATAATCAATAATTCCCAAAGGTGATTATTGACAGGATAGCTGGTTGATTGGATGATATACACATCCACCCCACGGACACTTTCTTCAATGTTGACTTGAATTTCTCCGTCTGAGAATTGTCGAGTTGTCATTTTCCCAAGTGGAATTCCAGAGGCTTCGGCAATTTTTTCAGCAATTGCACGGTTGGAATTCAAAGAAAATAGTTTAATTTGTTTATCACCATACGGTTGAACCATGATCAGAAATACTCCTTTTATTCGATAGTTCTATTTTATCAGAAAATAGAAAAATTTTCAGTAAAGAAATAGATTTCTTTTGAATTCGATTGGATTATGAATTTAGCCTTTATCAAGGAGAGAAGCAGCTGCACGGGCAACCTTGCTCTTAGCGTATTTAAAATCGATTTGGTGCTGGTTGAGGTAGTCTTCAAAGGCTCGTTTCCCTTGTTCGGCATCTTGGACCTCGACTTCTAATTCATAGTCTGTCTGATCAGCATAGCTATTTTCATCAAGGGCCATAAGCCCAATGGGAGTCTCTTTTTCGTAGCGTTTTGTTGTCAAATTTCCCCAAACAATCAACTCTTCAAGGGCAATTCCAGTTTGGGTGATGCGGTCCAAAATATCCCCCTCAGGTAGTTGTACCTTCTGAATCAGTTGATAAGCCTGTTCGAGGCTTAAGGCTTGATTGTATTCTTGATTGCCGATGTCCTGCGGAATTTTAAGGGTCAATTCTGCTCGGTCTGCTAAGGTGCGAATTCGTAGGGAATAGCGGTGTTGGCGTAGGCTAAAATCTGGTGTATCAATGTAATAGTTGGTTTGAAGGACAGGAGTAACATCTGTAAATTCTGCTTGTAATCGTTGAAATTCTGCTGCCGTCAGGAGCGTTTTGTACTCAATTTCTAAATGATTTTTTTTCATAGGATAAAACCTTTTCATATGGTATAATAGTTCTTGTGTTATTCTATTACAAAAACCAGTATTTGACAAGAAAGGAGTAGTTATGGAAATGAATTGGGAAGCCTTCCTAGACCCCTATATTCAGGCGGTTGGGGAATTAAAAATTAAATTGCGCGGTGTCCGCAAGCAGTATAGAAAAGCAAATAAGCATTCACCGATTGAATTTGTGACAGGACGAGTGAAGCCGATTGAATCCATCAAGGAAAAGATGGCCCTACGCCATATTCAGCTTGAAAATTTAGCTCAGGATATGCAAGATATTGCAGGATTGCGAATCATGGTGCAATTTGTTGACGACGTAGAAGAAGTACTTGATATCCTACGAAAAAGAAAAGATATGCGAGTGGTCTATGAACGGGACTATATCAATCATATGAAATCGTCTGGCTACCGTTCCTACCACGTAGTGATTGAATATCCAGTTGATACGATAAATGGCAACGAAACGGTACTGGCTGAGATTCAAATTCGCACCTTGTCCATGAATTTTTGGGCAACGATTGAACATTCTTTGAACTACAAGTATAAAGGGAATTTTCCAGAAGAAATTAAGCAACGCTTGGAAATTACAGCTAAGATTGCTTATCAATTAGATGAGGAGATGCGTAAAATCCGCGATGACATTCAAGAAGCTCAGGCCTTATTTGATCCGGCCCACCGCAAGTTGAATGACGGAGTTGGAAATAGCGACGATACAGATGAAGAATACAGATAGAAAAAAAATCGCCCTGCTCAGCAGTAAAAATCCGAAGAGCCAAGCTGTAATGAATGAGTTGTGGACCAAATTAAAAGAGGCCCAATTTATTTTAACACCTAAAAATCCAGATATTGTGATTTCAATTGGAGGAGACGGCATGCTCTTGTCTGCCTTTCATAAATATGAAGCGATAATGGACCGCGTGCGATTTGTTGGTATTCATACAGGGCACCTTGGTTTTTATACAGATTATCGTGATTTTGAAGTTGATAAACTGATTGATAATTTAAAATTAGATACAGGGGCGCGTGTCTCCTATCCGATTTTAAATGTGCGAATTAAACTGATGAATGGTCGAGAGATTGTCATGCGAGCTTTAAATGAAGCGACTATTAAACGTTTATCCAAGACCATGGTTGCAGATGTTTTCATCAATAAAGTACCATTTGAGCGTTTTCGTGGAGACGGCATTTCGGTGTCAACTCCTACCGGTTCAACCGCCTATAATAAATCCTTAGGGGGGGCTGTTTTGCACCCAACTATTGAAGCCTTGCAGATTGCAGAAGTGGCGAGTCTGAACAATCGCGTCTATCGCACCCTGGGTTCTTCCATTGTGGTTCCCAAAAAGGACAGAATCATTATTGAACCAAAACACGATGACCGCTATTCGGTCTCGATTGATAATCGAACCTTTGTCTATGATAATATTGATCAGATTGAATACCAGATTGATAATAGCAAGATTCATTTTCTAGCGACTCCAAGCCACACTAGTTTTTGGAATCGTGTCAAAGACGCCTTCATTGGTGAGGTAGAGTAATGCGGTTTGAATTCATTGTGGACCAACATGTGAAAATCAAGACATTTCTGAAAAAGCATGATGTTTCTAAAGGCCTCCTGGCTAAAATCAAGTTTGACGGTGGAGCCATTAGGGTCAACGGACAACCGCAGAATGCGACCTATTTGCTCAATATTGGTGACCACTTGGTTATTGATATTCCCAGTGAAGAAGATGTGACAGGAAGTTTGGAGCCAATTTCTCATCCCTTAGAGATTATCTATGAAGATGAGCATTTTATGGTTATCAATAAACCAGCTGGTTTTGCTTCTATTCCAAGTATTTTACACTCGTCAACCATTGCTAATTTTGTCAAGGGATATTATCTGGAACAGGGATATGAGAACAAGCAGGTGCATATTGTCACTCGCCTCGATCGAGATACATCTGGTCTTATGCTTTTTGCCAAACACGGCTATGCACATGCAAGACTGGATAAACAGTTGCAACAAAAATTGATTCAAAAGCGGTATTTTGCCTTGGTTCGTGGCTCTGGTTCATTAGAAAAAAAGGGAGAGATCATCGCTCCAATTGGCCGTCCGGAAGATAGTATCATTACACGTTGTGTGATGTCGACTGGAAAGTATGCTCATACGTCGTATGAAATCGTTCAGTCTTGGGGGGATATTCATTTAGTGGATATTCGACTGCATACTGGAAGAACACATCAGATTCGTGTTCATTTTGCGCATATTGGTTTTCCTTTATTGGGAGACGATTTGTATGGTGGTAGCATGGAGCATGGAATCGAACGGCAGGCTCTGCATTGCCACCGCATTGGATTTTTTAATCCATTTTCAGAAAAAGAACTAATTTGTGAAAGCGATTTGACAAATGACTTTAAAAGCGTTATCATGAACTTGCAAAATAAAAAATAGAAAGACTAAAAGGTTAGTTAAAATGGGAATTCGTTCGTTATTTGGTGGTTTGCGTGAAAAAATTGTGGGGAAACAAATCAAAATTGTTTTTCCTGAAGGAAATGATGAGCGCGTGGTACGTGCAGCTGCACGTTTGAAATTCGAAGGATTGGTAGAACCAATTATTCTTGGAAATCCTGAAAATGTGCGTAATCTACTTGCTGAATTGGGATTTGCTGATCCTCAATGCACGGTTATCGATCCTAATGAATATGCCGATTTTGAAGCGATGAAAGAAGCATTTGTGGAAGTTCGTAAGGGCAAGGCTACACTAGAAGATGCCGATAAATTGTTGCGAGATGTCAATTATTTTGGTGTCATGTTGGTGAAAATGGGCTTGGCAGATGGAATGGTATCAGGTGCGATTCACTCAACTGCTGATACAGTGCGTCCAGCTCTTCAAATCATCAAAACAAAACCAGGTATTTCTCGTACATCAGGCGTCTTCTTGATGAATCGTGAAAATACCAATGAGCGTTACGTATTTGCTGATTGCGCCATCAATATTGATCCGACTGCTCAAGAATTAGCAGAAATTGCTGTCAATACAGCAGAGACAGCAGCTATCTTTGATATTGACCCTAAAGTTGCTATGTTGAGTTTCTCTACTAAGGGTAGCGGAAAAGCGCCACAAGTGGACAAGGTTGTCGAAGCGACTCGTATTGCGAAAGAATTGGCACCGGATTTGGCCTTGGACGGCGAATTGCAGTTTGATGCAGCCTTTGTACCAGCTACAGCAGCAATTAAAGCCCCAGATAGTGATGTAGCAGGTCAAGCAAATGTCTTTATCTTCCCAGACTTACAAGCAGGAAATATTGGCTATAAAATTGCGCAACGTTTGGGAATGTTTGATGCCATTGGCCCAATCTTGCAAGGTTTGAATATGCCGGTAAATGATTTATCTCGCGGATCAAGTGCGGATGATATTTATAAATTGGCGATTATTACTGCTGCCCAAGCCTTGGAAAATGAAAAGTAAGATGAAACTATTTCTTAAGCATGTAAGAGGCTATGTGAAGGAAGCCATGTTAGCTCCCTTGTTTAAGCTCTTAGAAGCCTGCTTTGAGTTAGCAGTTCCTCTTATCATTGCTTTTATTGTTGATACAGTTATTCCTCATAGCAATCACAGTCAGTTGGTTGCTATGATTTTGTTATTGGTCCTTTTAGCAGTGATTGGTGTGATTGTGGCTGTTATTGCCCAATATTATTCAGCTAAAGCAGCAGTAGGCTACACCAAGGGATTGACAGAGGATTTGTACAAGAAGGTTCTTTCACTACCTAAAACGAGTCGTGACTTGCTATCAAGTGATAGTTTACTCACACGATTATCGAGCGATACCTTACAGATTCAAACAGGAATCAATATCTTTTTACGCCTTTTTCTAAGAGCTCCGATTATTGTCTTTGGCTCCTTGACTATGGCTTTTTATATCAGTCCGAGCTTGTCAGTTTATTTTCTGGCGATGATTGCTCTTTTGTTCTTGGTCGTATCGCTTGTTTCAGTTATGACAAGCAGGTTTTACGCCTTGATGCGCAGCAGTTTGGACCGTTTGGTTGGGCAAGTTCGTGAGACACTTACAGGAATACGAGTGATTCGTGCTTTTGGACAAGCCTTACGCGAGATCACAGTTTTTCAGTGGTTAAACCAAACTTATACTCGAGAGCAGCTGATAGCTGGTTTTTGGTCTTCTTTTCTTTCACCAGCGACTTTTCTCATTGTCAATGGAACCTTGATTGTCTTGATTGTTCAAGGAAGACTGGCGGTTGGTCAGGGATTGTTGGAGCAAGGAAAATTAGTTGCCTTAATCAATTATTTATCGCAAATTTTAGTTGAATTGGTCAAAATGGTCATGGTCATTTCAACGCTAAATCAGAGTTTTATTAGCGCTGGTCGCCTCAATGAGATAGTTGAACAAGAGTCAGAAGATATTGAGCAAGTATTTTCTTATTCGAGTGTTTCAACAGACTGGACACTTGTTGCTAACAATCTATCCTTTGCCTATCCGAAAGCGGCAGAAAATGCTCTGACAGCTCTTTCTTTCCGAGCGAAAAAAGGAGAATTTTTGGGAATTATAGGGGGAACAGGCTCTGGAAAGTCTACTTTGGTTGATTTGTTGTTGCAACTCTACCCAGTTGAACCTGAGCAGCTCTCTCTATTTAAATCAAATGGCCATTCACCAGTCAATTTGAAAGAATGGCGCGAGCAGTTTGCTTTGGTAGGACAACAAGCTCAGCTCTTTAGTGGGACCATTCGCTCGAATCTCTTGCTGGGTAAGCAGTCTGCTTCTGATGAGGAGTTGTGGCAGGTATTAGAAATGGCGCAAGCCAAGGATTTTGTGCTTGACAAGGGTGGTTTGGAAGCGAGCGTTGAAGCATTTGGACGAAATTTTTCTGGAGGCCAACGCCAGCGTCTCACTATTGCGCGTGCTCTTCTCCAACAAGCTCCTATTTTGATGTTAGATGATGCAACATCAGCCTTGGACTATTTAACAGAAAGAAGATTATTGAATGCAATCAGTCATTTACCAGACAGGTTGCTGATTATGATTTCTCAGCGGACAAGTAGCCTAGCACAGGCAGATCAGATCTTGGTCTTAGATCAGGGGAAACAAGTTGGTTTGGGTCGTCACGAGGACTTATTAGCAACCTGTGCTATTTATCAGGAAATCGACCAATCTCAACATGGTCAGGAGGTGTCTCATGAGATCTAATACCAGTTTGAGGCAACTTGTGTCTCGTATGTTGCAGCAGCCCATTCGCATTTCGTTGATTGTACTTGGCAGCCTCGCTCAGGTGATTTTCGCGGTTTACCTACCTGTCTTAATCGGTCAAGCTGTTGATGCTGTTTTCATCAAGGGGAATTCAGCTATTTTTAGAGATTTGCTGCTTAGTATGATCCTAGTGATTCTGACCAATACGATTCTTCAATTCTTTCTGCCACTTCTCATCAATCAATTGATTTTTCGGTTGATGAATGAATTGCGTCACGAGGTATATGAAAAAATTCATTCCCTACCCTTAGCTTATCTTGATCAGCAGAGTATTGGAGATATGGTCGCCCGTATTTCGACTGATAGTGAGCAATTGACCAATGGTTTGACTATGATTTTCAGTCAATTTTTGATTGGAATGATGACGATTGTCATGACGATTTTTAGTATGGCAAGGCTGGATCGAACCATGATGATTCTGGTAGTTGTGTTGACTCCTCTTTCTCTGTTTGTTGCTCGCTTTATTGCCCAAAAAAGCTATGGGTATTATCAGAAACAGACAGAATCTCGTGGGGAGCAGACCAAGTTATTAGAGGAAAGCATTCGTCAGTTGTCCTTGATTCAGTCCTTTAATGCTCAAGAGCAGTTTATGAGACGGTTTGAAATGTCCAATCAGACCTATGCTCGCTATTCGCAAGCAGCAATTTTTGTTTCTGCAACCAGTAATCCCACAACACGTTTTATCAATGCCCTTATCTATGCTTTACTAGCTGGATTAGGTGCTCTTCGGATTATGACAGGAAATTTTACGGTAGGAGAGCTAACAACTTTTTTGAGTTATGCCAGCCAGTATACAAAGCCTTTCAATGATATTTCTTCTGTTTTATCAGAATTACAGAGTGCCTTGGTCTGTGCAGAGCGACTCTTTGAGATTGTCAATCAAGAATCTATACAGGATGAAAAGGGTATGCCACTTCTAGAAGAAGCGGTAGCTGGTCAGATTCAATTTAAAGAAGTCGATTTTTCTTATCAGCCTTCGCAGCCTTTGATTGAAGGTTTAGATATAACAGTTCCAGCTGGTGCTAGAGTTGCAATTGTAGGGCCTACTGGTGCAGGTAAGTCAACCGTTATCAACCTCTTGATGCGCTTTTATGAGGTGAATAAGGGACAGATTTTATTGGACAAGGTGCCAATTTCACACTATAGTCGAGAGGAATTTAGACGGCTGATTGGCATGGTGCTGCAGGAAACGTGGATTAAGTCAGGAACGATTCGTGAAAATATTGCCTATGGTTATCCTGAGGTGACACGTGATGAAGTAGTAGCAGCAGCCAAGGCTGCAAATGCAGATTTCTTTATTCGTCAGCTACCTCAAGGTTACGATACGGAATTAACCGACGGTGGAGCTTCACTTTCACAAGGACAAAGGCAGTTGCTGTCGATTGCGCGTGTCTTTGTACATTTGCCAAAAATTCTGATTTTAGATGAGGCCACATCTTCTATCGATACGCGGACAGAAGTTCTCGTGCAACAGGCTTTTGAACGCTTGATGCAAGGGAGAACTAGCTTTATCATTGCCCATCGCCTATCGACGATTCAGTCAGCTGACCTAATTCTTGTCATGGTAGCTGGAAAAATCGTAGAGCAAGGAGACCACAAGCAACTCATGCAGGCAAAAGGATTTTATTATCAACTGCAGATGAGTCAAGAGAGTGAAAATGTGAGAAATCTTAATGGGCTCATTGACAACCCTAGTGAGCAGTGATAAGCTATGAATAAAGGAGTGAGGACAGTCGATTTCTATGAAATCATGATTGAGTCTCACTCTTTTTTTGAATCTTCTAATCGATGTGAGTAAGGTATGCTCATCAACAAGGTATTTATCCTAGGCTATCCTTCCCTAGATATAGTTAGTTAAACAAAGAACCGCAAAATTTTTAATTTCTCTGTCAGTTGTAGCAGACGAAAAAAGGAAGTAATGTTTCGTTTTTGCTTCATTTCTTCTAGACCTGGTTGCTAGTAGAAGATGCTCACATCCATTTTCTCAAGCCAAGCTTCTGGAGAGTGTGGCGCTGTTTATGATATACTGATCTTATGACTGATTTGAAGAGATACGGCATTGACATGTGGCCGCAAGAAAAGATAGTAGCCTTTCGCAAGGCTTTACTGGACTGGTATGATGAAAATAAGCGAGACTTGCCTTGGCGCCGTACCAAGGATCCCTATGCTATTTGGGTGTCTGAAATTATGCTACAACAAACACGTGTTGATACGGTCAAACCTTATTATGAACGTTTTTTATATCACCTGCCGACCATACAGGATTTGGCGATAGCACCTGAGGAAGTCATTTTAAAACTGTGGGAAGGTTTGGGGTATTATTCACGAGTACGCAATATGCAGCAGGCTGCCCAGCAAATGGTGTCAGATTTTGAAGGCAGATTTCCTACTACTTATGCAGACATTGCAAGTTTAAAAGGAATTGGCCCTTATACTGCTGGAGCTATTGCCAGCATTGCTTTTGATTTACCAGAACCAGCTGTGGATGGGAATGTCATGCGGGTCTTGAGTCGCTTGTTTGAGGTAGATCATGACATTGGCGTTCCCGCAAACCGCAAGATTTTTCAGGCTATGATGGAAGACTTGATTGATCCAGAACGACCAGGAGATTTTAATCAAGCTTTGATGGATTTAGGGTCTGATATTGAATCTCCTACCAATCCTAGACCTGAAGAAAGTCCAGTCAAGGATTTTAGTGCGGCCTATCTCAACGGTACCATGGACAAATATCCGATTAAGGCGCCTAAGAAAAAGCCTATTCCCGTCACTTATCAAGCCTTTATTATTCGCAATGAGAAAAACGAATTTTTATTAGAAAAAAACCAAGAGTCTAATTTACTGGCAGGATTTTGGTCTTTTCCCTTAGTGGAGAAAGCTGAGGAAATTCCTCCACAGCTATCTCTCTTTGAAGTTGCAGAAGCGAGTCCGCAAGTAGATATCAGACAGGAATTTCATAAAATCTACCCATTAGAAGTAGAGTGGCAGTCCAAAAGATTTGCTCCTGTGCAACATGTCTTTAGTCACAGAAAATGGCAGATTGAATTACTAGAAGGTATCACAACAACAGCCTCTCTTCCAAAGAATCGGGAACTTCAGTGGATTTCGGTTGAAGATTTTCATCGCTATCCCTTTGCCAAACCGCAACAAAAAATGTGGAATAGTTACCTGGCTGGAAAACATGGTTTGACCTAAATCTTTGAAAAAAATTTATATTAAAGCATATAAATACTTGAGAATTACCCTATGATATGATATTTTATAAATAGAAAACGTTTTCTTTTATGTAACAATTATCCCCTGTGAGAATATGAAGTGAGGAGATGATACAGATGGTTCAGTTGACAATATGATTGCTTACTGTCTAGTTTGATTCATTTAGGTAGGAGTATATAGTATGAAAACGAAAAAATATTTAATGATATTCCCGGTGCGATTGCTATACACCCAGGAGAATTTGTTAATAATCCAAAAACATCAATCATATTTAGAAATAGGTGATACTGATGAGGAAGATTAACGTTAAATGCCTCAGTATATTCTCTCTACTTGTGATGGTTTTTATCTGTTTGCTAGGTTGCTCGCCTATCAAAAAAGACAGATTTTCCCTATCATCTGATGCAGACTTTTATATCGTTGGCTATAAGGGAGTGAAGGGCTACCGTGTTCAGGATCAAAAGTGGGAACAGGTATCAGAGGACAAGGTAGACATTGTGAAAGGTCAAATCAATCGTGTAGTTCAAAGGGCTAATCTTGCGAACAGACATCTGGTCTTTTCTGAAGAAGGCCCTCCTCATGGAGTAATTGGTCGCATTATTTCTATCGATTTTCAGACAGGAGAGATTGTATTTCATAAGACGAACGACTACGCCTTTTCCTCAGCAGGTGCTTCTCCTGATCATTATTATTCCTCAGAAGCTACTACCGATGAAACATTTCTCGCGTCTTTTGATAGCAGTACAAGGAAGAGGAGCAAGTATATATTTGAAGAACCTGTGATCTTGGGAAATTTTTCAGTTGATGGGGATAAGATTTATCTTGCTGCTACAAATGTTCGTAGCGATGAGGATGGAAATTATTCTACTTATCTCTATACTTTTTCTGTCAAAAATGACGGTGAAAATCAATTTGAGAGTAAAAGGTTACTGCCAGAGGATGAGGAAAAGACTTATTTTTATTCAAGAAGTATCTCAAAGGGACCAGATGTCTATATTGCCGTTCCGGCATATAGGCTAAAGGCTACCAAGGAAAGACGATATGATGAGAGTGGACTCTTTCATTATAATGCAGAGACGGGACAAGAGGAATGGATTGATTTACCAGAAATTTATCCAATCGAGTTGTTTGACCTAGGGCAGGATTATTGCGCTATTGTACATAGGACTGTGGCACCACGATTCGGTTTTAGTCTCTTTAAGTTCCAAGATAAGACTTCTGAGTTTATTGATGTAGGTCAATTTGGCTTGGCGCTTGATGATGAAGGTACTATCAGAGACATTCAGCAATTCAATGAGCATTCTGTATTGGTCTTGGTCGATAATACCTTAGTGCTTTATGATTTTGTATCGAAACAAGTTCTTTTTCAAGAAGATCTTGCAACAGATGGTGACCACCCTTTCCATATCTGGGTGAGGCGGGATAAGTAATTTTTTGCGCCTGAAATAAAGGGAGGAACTATAAAATTTCTTTCTGGAGGCTATAAATAGTTGAAAACGTTTTAGAAAAGTGATATGATAGGGGTGAAAAGAAAGGGGTAGGACTACTAGGCTTACGATGTCTTCTATGACTAGAAGACGTAAGAGGAAAAGTTCACCATGTTTTAACTATATACAAAGATTGAGTCTCCTTCTCAGTCTCGCATTGCACAAATCAAGCTGCCCTATATTGATTACATGTGATATGTATAAAGAATAATGAACGAACTGTAGAATTCGGTTTGTAATCGAAATAGATAAGTGTAGGTAGGTATGAATTTGTTAGGGTAGCTAGCTAAAACATATAACACGTTATCTTATTTTTTCCAAAATAATCACTTCCTTACTGGTGGACTTTTCCTGATTTTCAAGATCAAAAAAAGAGGCAGTTGCCTCTTTTTTTGCGTTATTCTTTTATAAATGCGTTAATTTCAGCTTCAATGGCAGCAATTTTTGCTTCTGCATCAGCCATATCTGTTCCAACGGTTGCGATGTAGAACTTGATTTTTGGTTCTGTTCCAGATGGTCGAACTGCAAACCAAGAATCGTCTGTTAAGATATATTTCAAGACATTGCTTGGCGGAGTTGTCAGGACTGAAACGTTCCCCTCTTTGTCTGTTGAGGTTTGTTTTTGGAAATCTTCTAAGAGGGCAATTGCAGTCTTGTTAAATTCTGTTGGAGCATTGCCACGGAATTTGTCCATAATCTTCTTGATTTCCGCTTTTCCGTCGACACCTGATAGGGTAACAGAAATAGTTTTTTCTGCATAGTAGCCGTATTCTTCAAAAATTTGGTCAATGCCATCTGCCAAAGTCAAGCCTTTAGAGCGGTAGTAGGCAGCGATTTCTGCAACGATTAGAACTGCCTGAATTGCGTCCTTGTCACGAACGAATGGCTTGATAAGGTAGCCAAAGCTTTCTTCGAAACCAAATAGATAGGTATGGTTGTGTTTTTCTTCAAATTCTTGAATTTTTTCTGCGATAAATTTGAACCCAGTCAAGACATTGAACATGGTAGCACCGTAGCTCTCTGCAATTTTGGTTACGAGTTCAGTTGACACGATGGATTTGGCTAGGGCTGCATTTGCAGGAAGGGTACCAGCTTGTTTGTGGGCTTCCAAGATGTATTTCGCAATGAGGGCTCCGATTTGGTTACCAGAAAGGTTGCGGTAGCTACCGTCTGCTTGACGGATTTCAACTCCGAGGCGGTCAGCATCTGGATCTGTTGCGACCAAGACATCAGCATCAACTTGACGGCCTAATTCTTCAGCAAGGGCAAAGGCAGATTGACTTTCTGGGTTTGGTGATTTGACTGTTGAGAAGTTTGGATCAGGATTTGCTTGGCTTTCTACGACTTGGACAGATTCAAAACCAGCTTGGGCAAGGGCGCGACGGGCCAGCATTTCACCAGTACCATGAAGCGGTGTAAAGACAATCTTCATATCGCGACCATACTCGTTTATGAGGTCTTGGTTGATATTGACATCTTTGATTTCTTTGAGGTACTCGCTATCGACTGCTTCACCGATGACTTCGATGAGCTTGCATTCTTTAGCAGCTTCCAAATCAGCTACAGCAATGGTAAATGGATCTGTGATATCACGAATATAGTCTGTGAGGGCATCCGCATCTGCAGGTGGCATTTGACCACCGTCCTCACCGTATACTTTATAACCATTGTATGGAGCAGGATTGTGACTTGCCGTAATCATGATTCCAGCAACTGTTTGGAGATGACGAACGGCAAAGGATAGTTCTGGTGTTGGTCGCAATTCTTCAAAAACATAGGCTTTGATGCCATGTTCAGCAAGGACACGAGCTGCATCAAAGGCAAATTCTTGAGAGAAGTGACGAGAATCATAGGCAATGGCAACACCTCTATCTTTGGCTTCTTGACCTTTTGATTCGATAAGGCGTGCCAAACCTTCTGTTGCTTGGCGCACGACGTAAATATTGATTCGGTTGGTTCCAGCTCCAATCAGTCCACGCATGCCAGCTGTTCCAAATTCAAGAGACGTATAAAAGGCATCTTCTTTGGTCTTTTCATCCATATTGCGCAAGTCTTCCTGTAGATAGTCAGGAAGTTCTGCATAGTCGAGCCATGCTTGATACTGTTCTTGATATGTCATTGTCATTCTCCTTTTCTTCATACTCGTCAAAAATCAAACTCTAACCTTGTTAACTTACCTTGATGAACTCTACGTTCTATTTGCGGTTTCGTTGCTTAGTTAGGTATTAATTTTTATCGAATATTGATATTCTATTAAACGCTTTCATTATATCATTTTTGAAAAGAAAAAGCACGCTTTCACGTGATTTTCTGATTATTTTTTTGCTTTTTGCAGGGTGGGTACGATGACCGCTGTTAGAAAGGCTGCAATGAGCATTTCTACAATCGAATTTGTCCCAATAATAGTCGCTAACATGGCTTGGATATTTCCATTGTAGACAGATGAAAAGAGGAAAAAGATACTTCCCAGAACAAAGACAGTATTAGTCAATGAACCGATAGCTCCGGAAAGGAGAAGGCCTAGTCGCTCTTGTGATAGGCGATAGATAAAGTACGGGGATATTCCAATTAATATACGAGGAATAATAGCGACAACTAAAGAATACCATTGCCCATTTTCAACGAAGGGAGAAAAAAGATAGCTGGTCGGTAAGAGCATAATCGTGTTATGGACCACACTCAATATTCCCATCATTCCTCCTAAGGTTGCTCCAATTTTAGGACCATATAGAATGGAGGCAACAATAACTGGGATATGGACAATCGTTGGTTTAATCGGAACTGGTAGGACATTAAAAATGACAGAAGTTAGAACATCAATCACTATCATGATGGCAAAGAAAATGGCCAAGGTTGCAATTTGAGTAGATTTAGTTTGTCTCATGGAGGGTATTACTCACTTTCTCTAAAATAACATCAATATCTGCTAGGGCACCAACTCCGACATCCCCACAAGCAAGTAAGGATTCTCTGGGTGAAATTTCTTTAAAGCCATAGGTTTGCAATTGTTTGAGATTTTCTTGGGTAGCAGGATTGAGGTACATATTTGTATTCATGGCTGGTGCAATTAATTTTGGTGTGGTTTTAGGTAAGGCCAAGGCAACAGCAGTAACAATGTTGTCGGCAAAGCCATAAGAGAGTTTGGCAATCGTCTGGGCAGAAGCAGGTGCTACCAGAAAGATATCTGTTTGCTTGGCAATATCAATGTGTTTGATAGAGCTAGGGTTTTCTTCTACCATCACATCTGTATGAACCAGATTTTTGGACAAAGTCTGTAAGGTTAGCGGTGTAATAAATTGGGTGGCCGCTCTTGTCATTAAGATGGTGACAGAGTGGCCTAACTTTCCTAGTTGGTTAGTCAAGTCGGCTGCCTTATAAGCGGATATAGAACCTGTAACGGCTAGGGTAATACGGGCCATATTATCTCCTTTTTTCTAATACTTTTTCAATAATCAAGTCAGCTATTTCTTCCTTGGTCTGAGCGGGATAAATCTGCTTTTTATCGACAAGATAGGCATTGTGGCTAGTCGGACTAATATTTGCCAGGTCATTTGCCAAGATGTAATCTGCCTGATTTTTCATGAGACTATCACGGGCTACTTGAAAGAGTTCTTCCTTGGAAACGTTGACCAGGAGTTTAAAGCCAATCAGCTGAATAGAGGGGTTCCATTTTTTTATCATGGAAATCACCTTTGGTGTTTTTTTGAGAAAGAGGACTTGGTAGTCATCCTTTGATGAAATTTTTCCTTCAGCATTGGTTTTCTCAAGTAGACTTTCAATAGGTTGTGCCTTTTTCACTTGGTCAAGACCGGTCATATAAATAGGGCTATAATCAGATACGGCCATGCTATGAATAAGGACATCGTGAGACGGTACAAGCACTTCTAAGGTCTGGACAAGACTAGCCACATCTGTAATCTCTACAATGGTTAAGTTGTCTTGGGGGCTAGGTTTTACAGCTGTTTTAGTGGTAACAAGGGTTACTTCCAATCCAGTTTTCAAGCATTTTTCAGCAATGATTTTTCCTAGGTTTCCTGTCGCATGGTTGGTAATAGAGCGGACACGGTCAATAGCTTCACTCGTTCCGCCAGAAGTAATCAAGATTTTCATGTTTTTATTGTACTAAAAAATTTACGCTAGGTAAAGCGTTTGAAATGACAGCGCTATAAGAAGATTTAAAGGATTTTTTAAAATAATCTGAATGATGTAAAAAGTGTCTTCTTCAAAACGAAAAACCGAATATTTATTGTAATATGACATTAAAACGTGCGCTTTAGTGGCTTTTTTGGTATACTATTTTTATTAATACAGACAGGAGTTACTATGAAAACAGATATTGAGATTGCACAAAGTGTAGAATTACAGCCGATTGTCGATGTGGTTGAAAAAGTCGGAATTAACTATGATGACTTGGAACTATATGGGAAATATAAGGCTAAATTATCCTTTGAAAAAATAGAAGCTGTAAAAGAAAATGGGCTTGGGAAACTGATTTTGGTAACAGCCATTAACCCAACGCCCGCAGGAGAAGGAAAGTCGACTGTGACCATTGGTTTAGCAGATGCCCTATCTAAAATCGGAAAGAAAACCATGATTGCGCTTCGTGAGCCGTCGCTTGGTCCTGTCATGGGAGTAAAAGGTGGAGCTGCTGGTGGTGGCTATGCTCAAGTTCTGCCAATGGAGGACATCAACCTACATTTTACAGGTGATATGCATGCCATTACTACAGCCAATAATGCCCTGTCTGCTTTGATTGACAACCATATTCATCAGGGAAATAGCTTAGGTCTTGATCAACGGAGAATCATTTGGAAGCGCGTGGTAGACTTGAATGACCGTGCGCTACGTAAGGTGACCGTTGGTCTGGGTGGGCCTTTGAATGGCATGCCACGCGAGGATGGCTTTGACATTACAGTGGCTTCTGAAATCATGGCCATTTTGTGCCTTGCAACGGACTTGAACGACTTGAAAGCGCGCTTGGCAAATATTGTCATTGGTTATCGTTTTGACAGAAGTCCAGTCTATGTTCGTGATTTGAAGGTTGAGGGTGCTCTCACCTTGATTTTGAAAGAGGCTCTTAAACCAAATCTAGTGCAGACGATTTACGGTACACCTGCCTTTGTACACGGCGGTCCATTTGCCAATATCGCTCACGGCTGTAACTCTGTTTTAGCAACCTCAACGGCTCTTCGCTTGGCAGATGTTGTGGTGACCGAAGCAGGATTTGGTGCGGATCTTGGGGCAGAGAAATTCCTTGACATTAAAACGCCAAATCTCCCTAAAGCCCCTGATGCGGTTGTCATTGTAGCGACTCTTCGAGCTCTTAAGATGCATGGTGGTGTAGCAAAAGACAGGCTTTCAGAAGAAAATCTAGCAGCGGTAGAGGCAGGATTTGCCAATCTCAAGCGCCACGTTGAAAATATTCAGAAATACGGTATTCCAGCGGTTGTAGCCATCAATGAATTTGTCACAGATACTCCAGCAGAAATCGCTACCCTAAAAGAATTATGTGCAAAAATTGCTGTCCCTGTTGAATTGGCAAGTGTTTGGGCAAATGGAGCTGAAGGCGGAGTGGAGTTGGCAGAAACGCTGGTTGAAACGATTGCGGCACAACCTACGAACTATACACGTCTCTATCAGGCAGACGATAGCTTGGCAACCAAGGTGACCAAGATTGTGACCAAGATTTACGGTGGGACAGGTGTGGTCTTTGAAAAGAAAGCTCGCACGCAATTGGGTGAATTTGCCAAACATGGCTGGGACAAGTTGCCCGTATGTATGGCGAAAACGCAGTATAGTTTTTCAGATAATCCAACGGCTCTTGGTGCGCCTGAAAACTTTGATATCACTGTTCGTGAATTTGTACCAAAACTGGGAGCAGGCTTCATTGTCGCTCTGACAGGAGAAGTTATGACCATGCCTGGACTGCCTAAGCAACCTGCTGCTCTTAACATGGATGTTGCAGAAGACGGAACTGCGATTGGACTCTTCTAACATTTGTCAAACATTAAAACTGGGGATTTTCTCCAGTTTTTTGGTATAATACTTTAGATAAAGGAGGAAGAAAAATAATGAAAAAGAACTTATTGAAAATAGCATTAGTGCTAGGCCTATCTGTCACTGTCTTGTCAGGCTGTCAGTCGATTCAGAACTGGTGGAAAAATACCAAGGCAGAGTGGATTGGACTAGATATGACAGTACGGACCTATGATGAAAATTCTCAACTGATTGATCAAATGTCTGGAAAATCTCTGTCCATTTCACGAAATGAAGAGTTTGATTCGGTAGACAACGAGGGCAATTCAAAGGGAGATAGTTCTGTTTTGAAAATCACCTTGGGAAAACATGAAATTGACCACGTGGGGTCATCCTTGATTGCAGTAGAAGATGGCCTAGAAGATATTTTCTTGAAATACCAAAAGAATGCGACCGCAGACGATCAACAAGCAGCAGTTCCAATACTAAACCGCATGGTTTCGAAATTTAAAAACGACTTTACTGGAAAAGCAAAAGTCATTCTGATTCGCTCACAAAAAGGAACACCGCTTGCGACCTACGCAGGAAATAAAGTTTCCTTGTACGCTTCTGATGCACCAAAGACTTCAGAACTGCTAATTGATGGCAAACGCTTGATTATTTATCGTTGTGACTACACCATTTATGATAGGGAGTTGTTGGAGAAATGATGCTAATTCGTACTGCACAGGCGACCGATGCGGCAGCTATTCGAGCAATCTATGAGCCTTATGTCCTCAAAACAGCGATTACCTTTGATTTGGAAGTGCCCAGTGAGGAGGATTTTCAGCGGAAAATAGAGCAGATAAACGAGCGTTATCCCTTTCTCCTTGCTGAATATGACGGACAGGTTCTTGGTTATGCCTATGCCTCTACTTACTACGATAAAGCAGCTTACGATTGGACGGCAGAATTAACGATTTATCTGGATGAAGAAAAGCGTGGGTCGGGACTAGGAAGCGCTTTGTACGATGCTTTAGAAAAAGAATTGACCCAGCGTGGCTTTAAGAACTTTGTAGTCTGCATTTCTCTGCCAAATGATGCTAGTATGGCCTTTCATAAGAAGCGTGGCTATGAGCAGGTAGCGCACTTTAAAAAAGTTGGCTACAAATTTGATACCTGGCACGA
The DNA here is from genome assembly GCF_040984445.1 of Streptococcus handemini. Classification (NCBI taxonomy): domain Bacteria; kingdom Bacillati; phylum Bacillota; class Bacilli; order Lactobacillales; family Streptococcaceae; genus Streptococcus; species Streptococcus handemini. The sequence continues at coordinate 4,094 of NZ_JBFRYH010000015.1, read as the reverse complement.
TATTGTTTGGTTGCAAAAGAGTTTATTGGAGGAATAACGATGCGGGTAGAAGATCTTCAAGAACAATTGAAGGTAGTTTCGTCTGTCGAAGAGGCAGATAAAATGGCTGCCTACCTTCGCAACCAGTTTTCTTTTTTGGGTGTGAGAGCTGGCTTACGCAGGAAAATCAGTAAGGAGTTTTTTAAGCCTTATCAGAAGGCTCCTCTTAATTGGAGCTTTGTTGAGCAGGCTTGGGATAATCCCTATCGTGAAATCCATTATACAGCAATTGATTACCTAGCTATGAATAAACGAAAGTTGACACCTGAGGATTTGCCACGTTTAGAATCCTTGATCACAACGCATTCGTGGTGGGATTCGGTCGACGGACTAGATAGAATTGCGGGGGAGATTGCTTTTTCCTATCCCAAAGCCAAGTCTGTTTTACTAGACTGGAGTGTTTCTGATAATATCTGGTTACGTAGAGTTGCGATTGATCATCAATTATTACGTAAGCAAGATACAGATACGGAGTTACTGGAAAAAATATTGGTCAACAATCTCGGGCAGACAGAGTTTTTCATCAATAAAGCGATTGGATGGAGTTTACGAGATTATTCCAAAGCGAATCCAGCTTGGGTGAGGGAGTTTATTGCTAGATATGAGGAGAAAATGGCACCTCTTAGCATTCGTGAAGCCAGTAAGTATTTATGAGAAGAAAAATGGTACTTGAATTAGCGACAAAATCTGCTATAATGGAACTATGCGATGAGCCGAATGTGGCTGTAGCCACTTTCACGCTAGGGAGGTCAAAACGCAGGAGCGGACCTTGATAAGTTGTGTGAACCTGCTTATCACACGAAAGTGCCCTAAGACTAGGAGAAATCCTGGTCTTTTTTGTTTCTACTTTTTCATCTTTTTCTAGCAAACATCTTTTCATTTACTGAAAAAAAGTGTATAATAGCAAGCATAGACAAATTTTTAGAAAATTCGAAAAAAAGAGGTAGTTTATGGGATATACAGTAGCTGTTGTTGGTGCAACTGGTGCGGTTGGTGCACAAATGATTCAGATGTTGGAAGAGTCAACTTTGCCGATTGACAAAGTACGGTATTTGGCATCTGCTCGTTCAGCGGGCAAGGTCTTGCAGTTTAAAGGACGGGATGTGACGATTGAAGAAACCACAGAAGATGCTTTTGAAGGTGTCGATATTGCCCTTTTCTCAGCGGGTGGCTCCACATCAGCTAAGTATGCGCCCTATGCCGTAAAAGCCGGAGCGGTTGTGGTGGATAATACCTCCTATTTCCGTCAAAATCCTGAAGTACCATTAGTGGTGCCAGAAGTCAATGCGCATGCCTTAGATGCTCATAAGGGCATTATCGCCTGTCCAAACTGTTCAACTATTCAAATGATGGTAGCCTTAGAGCCTGTTCGCCAAAAATGGGGCTTGGACCGTATTATCGTGTCGACCTACCAAGCTGTTTCTGGAGCTGGTATGGGCGCGATTTTAGAAACACAGGCACAACTTCGTGCGGTTTTAAATGACGGTGTAGCACCAGCAGATGTAGAAGCAACTATCTTACCTTCTGGTGGTGATAAGAAGCATTACCCAATCGGATTTAACGCTCTTCCACAAATCGATGTCTTTACAGACAATGATTACACCTACGAAGAGATGAAAATGACCAATGAAACCAAGAAAATCATGGAAGACGACAGCATTGCGGTTTCTGCGACCTGTGTGCGTATTCCAGTTTTATCGGCTCATTCAGAATCTGTTTATATTGAAACAAAAGAAGTAGCACCGATTGAGGAAGTCAAAGCAGCAATCGCAGCCTTTCCAGGTGCTGTGTTAGAAGATGATGTCGCACATCAAATTTACCCACAAGCTATCAATGCCGTTGGGAAACGTGAGACCTTTGTTGGTCGTATCCGGAAAGATTTGGATGCTGAAAAAGGGATTCATATGTGGGTTGTCTCAGATAACTTGTTGAAAGGGGCGGCGTGGAACTCTGTCCAAATCGCTGAAACCTTACATGAACGTGGACTGGTTCGTCCAACGGAAGAGATCGTTTTTGAATTAAAATAATCAAATAGTTTCATCACTTAGGAGGAAAGCAATGTCTTTAGAAGAATTGAGAAAAGCACGTATTATCACGGCGCTGGTGACGCCTTTTCATGAAGATGGGAGTATCAACTTTAAGGCATTGCCTAAGTTGATTGAGCATTTACTTGCTCACCATACAGAAGGTTTGATTTTAGCTGGTACAACTGGTGAAAGTCCTACTTTGACCCATGAGGAAGAGTTGCAGCTGTTTGAGGAAGTACAGAGGATTGTGGCAGGTCGTGTGCCCTTAATTGCTGGTATTGGAACCAATGATACACGAGATTCGATTGAGTTTGCACGCGAAGTTGCAGCATTTGGCGGTTTTGCTGCAGGGCTTGCGGTAACTCCTTACTATAATAAACCAACTCAAGAGGGTCTATATCAGCATTACAAGGCCATTGCAGACGCTAGTAGTTTGCCAATCATGCTCTACAATGTCCCAGGGCGTACTGTAGCTGGTTTGACAGTAGAGACTTCTCTGCGTCTGGCCCAACATCCCAATATTATTGCGATTAAGGATTGCACAGGAGTAGCTGCGATTTCCCATTTAGTTGAAAATGCTCCAGAAGATTTCTTGGTCTATACGGGTGAAGATGGGGAGGCTTTCCATGCTAAGGCCCTAGGAGCGCAAGGTGTGATTAGCGTAGCAGCTCATACCAATGGAGACGATTTTTATGCTATGTTTGATGCCTTGGATAAGGGAGATATAGCAGAGGCATCAGCGATTCAGCGGAAATTATTGCCGAAAGTGGATGCTCTGTTCTCAACGACTAGTCCAGCACCTCTAAAAGCTGTTCTCAATCACCAAGGATTTGAAGTAGGGCCACTGCGTTTGCCGCTGGTTTCTTGCACAGAAGAAGAAGCTAAGACCATTATAGCTGCTATAGAAAATAGAACATAAAAATAGTAAACTCTGAAATACTCATTTTGGAGTTTTTCTTCGTTTGTGTATATGAATAAGGGAAATGAGGTGAGAAGATGAATATCAAGAAAGCAAGTGAATTATCGGGCTTATCGAGCGATACAATCCGCTACTATGAAAGAATTGGTTTGATTCCACCGATTCGGCGTACGAGTGCGGGTGTTCGTGATTTTAGCGAACAAGACTTGGCAGCTCTGGAATTTGTTCGTTGTTTTCGGAGTGCAGGGGTTTCTGTTGAGCGTTTGATTGACTATATCAGCCTGTGTCAAGATGGGGAAGATGAGCATGTAGAGGAACGCCGTGCAATTTTAGTTGACGAGCGTGAGAAATTGCAGAAGAAAGCGGATGAGTTATTAGCAGCGATCAGCAGATTGGACTATAAGATTGAGCATTATAAGGCAATTATACTGGAGAAGGAGAAATAACTTTTTGGCGAGAAAAGTTGGCAATCCACGACAAACGCATGAAGAAAGTTTCGTTTTCAGATAACAGTTTCATAAACTAAGCTCGAATCCTTTGCTATACTAGAGATAGTGGAGGATTTTGTTATGAATGAGATACTGGATTTCTTGATAGGTGTCCGTGATGATAGAGCATCCTGGAAAATTAAGCACACATTGTCAGATATTGTCTTGCTTATTTTCTTTGCGCGTCTATCAGGTGCAGAATATTGGGATGAAATTGAGGAGTTTGGGACTGCCTATGAGTCTTCCTTGCGAACCGTGTTGGGGTTAGAAAATGGGATTCCGTCTCACGATACGCTGCAACGAGTTTTTGCGACTCTAGATCCTCAAGTTCTAGTAGAAGTGACACAGATGTGGTCTGCTCTTCTTGAAGAGGCAGAGGTATCAGCTAAACATTTTACTCGTTTTTCGAAACGCCTGATAGCCATTGACGGAAAGACAATTAGAGGTAATGCCAGCCAACACCAGAAAGCCTTACATATTGTCTCCGCCTATGCGACAGATTTAGGGATTTCCTACGGTCAAGTCGCGACAGATGAAAAGTCTAATGAAATCACAGCGGTCCCAGAGTTATTGGACATGATTTCAGTGAAGGGCTGTATGATTAGCCTTGATGCCATGGGA
>NZ_JBFRYH010000014.1:0-37294 GCF_040984445.1 Streptococcus handemini | reverse complement strand
GACCAAGAGTAGTCAAGAGGGTGAAGAAACACGCTACTTTATCTTGAGTAGTCAGGTTAGTGCGAAGGAATTATGCGACTATGTACGAGGTCATTGGCAGATAGAGAGTATGCATTGGTTATTAGATGTTGTTTTTCGAGAAGATGCGAATAAAACTTTGAACAAGCAGTTAGCGTTTAATTTGAATGTGATGGACAAATTCTGCCTAGCTGTCCTAAAACGGTTGGATTTTGGAAAGAAAATGAGCATGCGTCGTAAGAAATATGTCCTTAGTCTATCCTTTGACCAGTATTTAAAACGATTACTTTAAATCAAAAAAGTGTTTGAGGTAGAAAAAAGCCGAAGACTGTTTCATGCGTTTGTCGTGCGTGAAGCGCAGAAATAGTTGACAAAGACAGAAAAGATTGATAGAATAATGAGGTCCTAAGGACAAGAATTAGCCTTTCTTGGTCACGGGTTGCCAACCTGTTACTCGGATCTGGCTCAAATACAAAGGAGAAATACTCATGGCAATCTCAAAAGAGAAAAAAAATGAAATCATGGCGCAATACGCTCGTCATGAAGGTGATACTGGTTCAGTTGAAGTACAAGTAGCAGTGCTTACTTGGGAAATCAACCACTTGAATGACCACATCAAACAACACAAAAAAGACCACGCAACTTACCGTGGATTGATGAAAAAAATCGGTCGCCGTCGTAACTTGTTGGCTTACTTACGTAAGACAGACGTTAACCGTTACCGCGAATTGATTCATTCATTAGGTCTTCGTCGTTAATTTGATGAAAGGAAGCTCTCCCAGTCAGGGAGGGCTTTTTTCTTTCTAAATTTGTTTTCCTTCTTTTGTTTTTCGGCTAAAATATGATAAAATAAACAAGATACGTGGTTTTGTGCAAAGTTGAGTTTGGGAGTGTCCTAGATTGAGCTTTGTAGAAAACACGTCATCCTCTTTGGAATGAAGAACGGGTATATTTTTACTGACGGTTAATGTTCTGGAGAAAATTGGAATAATTAGATAATCAGGAGATACAAATGGCAAAACAAACATTTGAAATGACCTTTGCAGGTCGTCCGTTCGTTGTTGAGGTCGGTCAGGTTGCAAAGCAAGCAAACGGTAGCGTTGTTGTTCGCTATGGAGAAAGCACAGTGCTAACTGCGGCTGTTATGTCGAAAAAAATGGCAACAGGGGACTTCTTCCCTCTGCAAGTCAACTACGAAGAAAAAATGTATGCAGCTGGGAAATTTCCAGGCGGTTTTAACAAGCGTGAGGGGCGTCCGTCAACGGATGCAACCTTGACAGCTCGCCTCATTGACCGTCCGATTCGTCCTATGTTCGCTGAAGGCTTCCGCAATGAAGTGCAAGTGATTAACACCGTCTTGTCTTATGACGAAAATGCAAGCGCCCCTATGGCAGCGATGTTTGGTAGCTCACTTGCTCTGTCTATTTCAGATATTCCCTTTAATGGGCCAATCGCTGGTGTTCAAGTCGGCTATGTGGACGATGAATTGATTATCAATCCAACTAAGGAACAGGCTGAAGTTTCCTTACTTGAATTGACCGTTGCAGGTACAAAAGATGCGATTAACATGGTCGAGTCTGGAGCCAAAGAACTCTCAGAAGACATTATGCTTGAAGCTCTTCTCAAGGGTCACGAAGCGGTGAAAGAATTGATTGCCTTCCAAGAAGAAATCGCGGCTCAAGTCGGCAAGGAAAAAGCAGAAGTTGAGCTTCTTCATGTAGATGAAAACTTGCAGGCAGAAATCATTGCAGCCTATAACAGCGACTTGCAAAAAGCAGTCCAAGTCGAAGAAAAATTAGCTCGTGAAGCTGCTACTAATGCGGTAAAAGAGCAAGTGACAGCAGCTTACGAAGAAAAATACGCAGACCATGAAGAACACGACCGCATTATGCGAGATGTGGCAGAGATTCTAGAGCAAATGGAACATGCAGAAGTCCGTCGCTTGATTACAGAAGACAAGATTCGTCCTGACGGTCGCCGTGTCGATGAAATCCGGCCACTTGAAGCTGCGGTTGACTTCTTGCCGCGCGTGCATGGTTCAGGTCTCTTTACACGTGGACAAACCCAGGCCCTATCCGTCTTGACCTTGGCACCAATGGGAGAAACCCAAATCGTTGATGGTTTGGATCCTGAATATAAAAAACGTTTCTTGCACCACTACAATTTCCCTCAATATTCTGTAGGGGAAACTGGTCGCTATGGTGCGCCGGGTCGTCGTGAAATTGGTCACGGTGCTCTTGGAGAACGCGCTCTTGAACAAGTATTGCCAAGTTTGGAAGAGTTTCCGTATGCTATTCGCTTGGTAGCAGAAGTTCTTGAATCGAACGGTTCGTCTTCACAAGCCTCTATCTGTGCGGGCACACTTGCCCTTATGGCTGGTGGTGTGCCAATTAAGGCGCCAGTAGCAGGTATTGCCATGGGCTTGATTTCAGATGGTACCAACTATACTGTCTTGACGGACATCCAAGGTCTTGAAGACCACTTTGGGGATATGGACTTTAAGGTGGCTGGTACACGTGATGGGATTACCGCCCTTCAAATGGATATTAAGATTGAGGGAATTACAGCAGAAATCCTGCAAGAAGCCCTTGCACAAGCTAAGAAAGCTCGTTTTGAAATTTTAGATGTGATTGAAGAAGCGATTCCAGCTGTCCGTCCAGATCTAGCACCAACTGCACCGAAGATTGATACCATTAAGATTGATGTGGATAAAATCAAGATTGTCATCGGTAAGGGTGGCGAAACAATTGATAAGATTATCGCAGAGACAGGTGTCAAGATTGATATTGATGAAGAAGGTAACGTAGCGATTTACTCAAGTGACCGCGATGCCATTAACCGTGCGAAAGACATTATCGCTGGATTGGTGCGTGAAGCCAAGGTCGATGAAGTGTACCGTGCTAAGGTTGTCCGCATTGAAAAATTCGGTGCCTTTGTGAACCTCTTTGACAAGACAGATGCCCTTGTCCATGTCTCTGAAATGGCCTGGACTCGTGTGAATAAAGTCGAAGACTTGGTTCAAATTGGCGATGAAGTGGATGTCAAAGTCATCAAGATTGACGAAAAAGGTCGCGTGGATGCGTCAATGAAAGTTCTTCTTCCTCGACCAGAGAAGGTAGAACAAGCGGAACCAAGAGAAAAAACAGACCGCCCACGTCGTCCAAGAGAAAAGAAAGAAGACAGCAATTTTGGGGAGTTCAAGTTCCACAAGGTTGAAAAGTAGGGAGTGGGGCAGAAATCGATTTTGTCGTCTTCGCTTTCCAATTTTTAGGCTCAGGGATGAACAGCAACTCCCCTGACTGTTCATACCCCTCAAGGTTGACTAGGTTTGTAGACTGTTGATTTATCAACGTTTTACAAACCAGACAAGCCTCGCTTTCTAGTTTCTAGGCTCAGGTATCAATAGTCACTCCCTTGACTATTGATATACATCAAACTGCTCAAACGAAAAAATGAAAAGAGGTTGGGTACTTTTGTCCCAGCCTTATCATAAATAAAGGAGAAAAAATGGGTTGGTGGAAAGACACCATTGAGATTGTAAAAGAAAAAGACCCAGCAGCACGCACGACTTTAGAAGTGCTCTTAACCTATCCAGGGGTCAAGGCCCTGGCTGCCCACCGTGTATCGCATTTTCTGTGGCGACACAACTTGAAATTGCTGGCGCGGATGCACAGTCAATTTTGGCGCTTTTGGACGCAGATAGAGATTCATCCAGGCGCTCAGATTGCAAGTGGGGTGTTTATTGATCACGGCGCAGGACTGGTGATTGGGGAGACCGCAGAGATTGAATCAGGTGTCATGCTCTATCATGGAGTGACCCTAGGAGGGACTGGGAAAGATTGTGGCAAACGGCATCCGACTGTGCGCAGAGGCGCTCTTATCTCAGCCCATTCCCAAGTAATTGGTCCCATTGAAATTGGTGAGAATGCCAAGGTCGGTGCAGCAGCCGTTGTCTTGTCAGATGTCCCAGCAGATGTGACGGTTGTTGGGATGCCGGCAAAAATTGTTCGGATCCATGGCAAAAAAGATGAAGAAGCTATCCGTCCCTTGCAGGAAGCACGAGAAGCGAGTTACTATTCTGCCAAGTTGTAAGGATGAGAAAAGGAGCACGTCATGCTTTTAGAAGAATTTGAACCTGTCAAAGCTGTCATTGAGCCAGAAGTAGTGGTGAAACGACAGATAAAAGCAGAAGTCTGTCCGACTATGATTCTCACTTTTTCAGGAGAAGTACTTGAACAGGTGAGGCAGATGAAGGGCGTTCGTGAAGGTGGTGCTCTTACGAGTCTCAATGGCCGGTACCCTTGGTATATCTATGAACAGGATGGGCATCAGGTTGCGGTTGCACTTGCGCTTATTGGAGCTCCCATGACAGTCGGTCAGCTAGAGGAATATAAGGCGCTTGGTTTTGAGAATTTTATCGTTTTTGGAACTTGCGGTGTCTTGGATAAACGGATTGCGGCAGATAAATTGATTTTGCCCAGCGCAGCTCTTCGTGATGAGGGAATGAGCTACCATTACGCTCCTCCTAGCGATGAAATCAGCTATGAGCCAGCTTTGCTATTGACCATGGAAAAAATCCTAGATAAGCACCAGATTGAACATATTCGCACCAAAACTTGGACGACAGATGCTTTTTACCGCGAAACAGCTGCTAAGGTCAAGCGGCGAATGGCCAGTGGTGCAGAAGTCGTCGAGATGGAAGCGGCTAGTATTATGGCTTGGAGTCGTTTTAGAAAGGCGAAAGTCTATCAGTTTTTCTACACGGCAGATTACGTGGATCACCATCAAGAAGAATGGGATGCACGGCATGAAGAACGAACCCTCAATCCCCTGACTTTTTTTGAGATTGCCTTTATGATAGCTAAGGAGTTGATGGATGAAAAATAAGGATTTTTTGAAACGTTATTGGCACTACTATTTGACGTTTGTTTGTTGCATTGTCTTGGTGTTACTACAACTTTGGAAGGGGCATGTAGACCTGGCCCTCATTTGGGGGAGTTTTTCATTTATTTGGTTGCTTCTGATTTATATAGCCTATAAGAAACACGGAAGCAAATGATTGAAGAACACACAGAACTAGTAGCAAAACGTATTGCAAATGAGATAATTTCCAACAGAAAGGAAAGAGCGGGAAAGTATCCCAGCGCTCAAGAATAAAACGATGATTACGATTTATGATACCATGACACGAAGTCTCCGTGAGTTCGTGCCTTTAGAGACAGGCAAGGTCAAGATGTATGTCTGTGGACCAACGGTATATAACTATATCCATGTTGGAAATGCTCGTTCAACCGTTGCTTTTGATACCATTCGGCGCTATTTTGAATACCGTGGTTTTGAGGTGACCTACATTTCAAATTTTACCGACGTTGATGATAAGATTATCAATCGTGCCAAGGAAGAAGGGGTTACGCCACAAGAAATCGCTGAAAAATACATTGCAGCCTTTACCGCAGATGTGGAAAAATTAGGAGTGAAACCTGCCACCAAACACCCTCGCGTTATGCACTTTATGGAGGAAATTGTCGCCTTTATCGAGGATTTGATGGTAAAAGGTTATGCCTATGAGTCAGCAGGGGATGTCTATTTCCGTGTGGAGAAGTCAGAAAACTATGCAGCTCTGGCCAATAAAACCTTAGAAGATTTGGTATTGGGAGCTAGTGGTCGGACGGATGAAGAAACAGCTCGTAAGGAAAATCCAGTAGACTTTGCCCTCTGGAAATCCGCTAAAGTTGGTGAGATTTCATGGGATAGTCCATGGGGAAGGGGCCGTCCGGGTTGGCATATCGAATGTTCTGTTATGGCGACAGAGCTTTTAGGAGATACCATTGATATTCATGGTGGGGGTGCGGATTTGGAATTTCCTCACCATACCAATGAGATTGCTCAATCTGAGGCAAAAACTGGGAAAACCTTTGCCAATTATTGGATGCACAATGGCTTTGTCAATATTGACAATGTCAAGATGTCCAAATCCTTGGGCAACTTTATTACCGTTCATGATGCTCTCGAAACGGTTGATGGTCAAGTCTTGCGATTCTTCTTTGCCACTCAACATTACAGAAAACCGATTAACTTTACCGAAAAAGGGGTGCTAGACGCAGAAGTCAATCTCAAGTATCTGAAACGTACTTATGAGCAACCCTTCACAGAAACCGTAGAAGTGGCACAATTAGCCACCTTTGAACAGCTCTTCTGCCAAGCTATGGACGAAGATTTTAACACGGCAAATGGAATCACAGTCGTCTTTGAAATGGCCAAGTGGATCAATTCTGGAAATTATAATGAAACTATCAAAACCGCATTTGAAAAAATGTTAGCAGTTTTTGGGATTGTTTTTGAAGAAGAGGTGCTAGATAGTGCGATTGAAGCCTTGATAGAACAGCGCCAAGCAGCACGGGCAGCAAAAGACTTTGCCAAGGCCGATGCGATTCGTGACCAACTAGCTGCTCAAGGAATCAAGCTTCTTGATACCAAAGACGGAGTGAGGTGGACACGTGATTGATGTGACACTCATCAATGGGATTGCCTTGGCTTTTGAAGGGGATGCCGTCTATTCTATGTATATTCGTAGGCACTTGATTTTTAAGGGCTTGACCAAGCCCAATCAACTGCACCGAGAGGCGAATCGCTATGTCTCTGCTAAAGCACAAGCTGCCCTCATCTCCAAAATGCTAGAAGAAGATTTCCTTAGTGAAAAGGAAGTTGATATTTACAAACGTGGGCGCAATACGAACAGTCATACCAAGGCAAAAAATGCGGATGTTGTGACCTACCGTATGTCTACAGGCTTTGAAGCAGTGCTTGGTTACCTCCACATGACGAATCAAATCGAGCGACTTGAGGAAGTGATTGGCTGGTGCATTGAAAATGGATAGGAGGTCCTATGCAAGCAAAACGATTCTCTAAAAAGAATGGGAATGAAAGAAGTACAGATCAACGAATCCAGTTACGAAATAGCCAACAGGCCTTAGCCCTCTTTCCGACAGCAAGAATCACAGATACGGCAGATCATCAGTCTGGACAGCTTGTTTTTCCCTTGGCACATGGTCAATGGTTACAGGTGGCTGAAGACGAATTGACAGAGCGGGAGCGCTATTTACTGTCCTTATCTGCTGAGAATGAAGAAGCCTATGCGACTCAACCTTGGTATCGCTTTTTGGTCAAGGGGGTAGGGACAATGCCTCGTCAGCTCAACCTCATGCAATGGATCCATGTCCGCCATTCTTTATCTGCAACGGAAGAAAAAGAAGCAGTTGAATCGTGGTGTGATGTCATGCGTTCCCTGCTGCCAAATCGTGTGGCCGATTTTCAAGTGACAGCTCATGATAGGATTTTTATCTTGGATCAAAGCACCTTCCTTCCAGTTCAGGAAGTGTTAGCAGATACCCTATCTGCCATGGAGTTTGACTTTGGTTTGAAGTTGGCCGTTCTAGTTGGGCAGATGTGGTCGCTGGTAGCAGATGAAGATTGGGCAAAGATTTTTCAGGCAGAACACCAGCTCTTTATCGCTTGGCAGGAGCGTTTCCAATCTTCACGTGTCCTAACCTTTGGACAGGCTTTTCTTTTGGGTCAAGGGCAGGAAATCTCGCTTCGCCCCTTACGTTATCAACTATCTCACATGATTAGCCAGCAAGACCAGCTAGCAGATAGTATCCTTGCCTTGTGGGAAGAAGCGGCGGTGGTCACAAAAGCGGCGCAACGTCTCTATGTCCATCGCAATACGCTCCAATACCGCCTTGAAAAATGGCTCGATGTCAGTGGTTTACAGCTCCGCAATCTGACAGATTTGGCAGTCTGCTACCAGATTGTATTGGAAGAGGGAATAGGATAGTTGAGTAAAAATGGCTTTTGTGCAACTTGTACAAAATGCTTTTTTCTTTTTGTTCAAGCTGACAGGGAAAAATAAAGCGTTTTCATATATACTAAAAGAGTAAAAGAAAGCGAGGTTTGAACATGGTTCAATTAAATCTAAAAAACATCTATAAGAAATATCCAAACAGTGAGCATTATTCAGTTGAAGACTTTAACCTAGATATTAAGGATAAAGAGTTCATCGTATTTGTTGGACCATCAGGATGTGGTAAATCAACTACTCTTCGGATGATTGCAGGTCTTGAAGATATTACAGAAGGTGAAGCCTATATTGACGATGTCTTGATGAATGATGTGGCACCAAAAGACCGTGATATTGCCATGGTATTCCAAAACTATGCCCTTTACCCACACATGACGGTATTTGACAACATGGCTTTTGGGTTGAAATTGCGCAAATACAGCAAAGATGAAATCAAAAAACGTGTCGAAGAAGCAGCGGCTATCCTTGGCTTGACTGAATTCTTACAACGGAAACCAGCAGACCTTTCAGGTGGACAACGCCAACGTGTTGCCATGGGTCGTGCGATTGTCCGTGATGCAAAAGTATTCTTGATGGATGAGCCATTGTCAAACTTGGATGCAAAACTACGTGTATCCATGCGTACTGAAATTGCAAAAATCCACCGTCGTATCGGTGCGACAACCATCTACGTAACGCATGACCAAACAGAAGCAATGACACTTGCTGACCGTATTGTTATCATGAGTGCAACCAAGAATGAAGCTGGTACAGGTACCATCGGACGGATTGAGCAAATTGGTACACCAGAAGAATTGTACAACTCTCCAGTCAATAAATTTGTTGCGAGCTTTATCGGAAGCCCAGCTATGAACTTCTTCAATGTAACCTTGAAAGATGGTATTTTATCAGATGGTGATAACTTCTCAATCCGCTTGCCAGAAGGTCGCAGAAAACATTTGGAAGAAAAAGGGTATGAAGGAAAAACCTTCACACTTGGTATCCGTCCAGAAGATATCAAGGCTTCACAATTGGAATTGGATACGTACCCAGATAGCATCGTGACATCAGAAGTGGTGGTATCTGAGTTACTTGGTGCAGAGTCTATGCTCTATAGCCGTGTAGGTGCAACAGAATTTGTATCTCGTGTAGATGCACGTGATTTCCATAAGCCAGGTGAACAAGTCCGTCTTGCCTTCAACCTCAATAAAGCACACTTCTTTGATAATGATACAAATAAAGCAATCGTCTAATATTTGAATATACATTAAAACTCCCTGCCATCGTGGGGAGTTTACGTGTTTTTATAGAGTGTTAGGCGTCATTTTCCTCTGTGTATTGCTCGTAAAAGTCTACTTTCAACTGAATAAAGGCCTCCATATCATGAAGGAGTTGGAAGAGAGTGGCTCGTGCTTCAAATTCTTCCCGTGTTTGAGGAAGCGGACGCTCACGGAAGGTCTGATGGAAGAGTTCGATGTCTTCTAGCAGTTCGTGGCCAGGATTATGTCTACTTAATTGGGAGGCTGTTCGTTCAAAAAGACTGGCTAGAATGACGGCTTCTCGACTTTCAAGGGAGAATGTATTGATATTATTGGCCATGGCGCGTAGAATTTTATTTTGTGCCAATCGCATTTCAAAATAATGAACTTGATAGTTGGTTTGGTAAAAAACCTGATTGTGACGATCAAGATAGACGATATCAAGGGCTTCTTGCAGGGTTTGATCCAGTTGGATAACAAGCTGGGCTTCGTTTCGGCCATCGCCGGTTAACAAGAAATCTTGGAAGCGTAGTAAGATAGCCTTGAGCTCTTGTTCAACTTGCTCATGGTAATATTGGATTTTCTTGTCTTGCGAAGGCATATAGAGGTTGGCAAGGAGGGCAATGCCTGCACCGATGAGAAAGATGGCTAGTTCGTTTCCAAGCAGAGTTAGTGACGTCGATTGTTCTAAGAAAAGGTGGGTCACAAGGACAGTGCATGGGGCAATCCCAGCGGTCAAATTCGCCTTATAAGCAAGGGGCACATAGAGGCAGAGATAGAGCCCTAGAGTAAATAAGTGAAAGCCAAAGAGTGAGAACGCAAGAGCTGCAATAGCAAGGGCTAAAACCGTTGACCAAAGCCTAGCCCAGGCAGTTTTTAGGGAGGCACGTCTCGTATCCAAAACGCTTAAAATAGCGATGATCCCAGCGGATGTCGCATAAGATAGCTGCAAAAAATCTGCTAAGGCAATGGCCATACAAGTCGCTAACACTAGTTTAATCGTCCGATGAAGTAAGGGCATAGAGCTCTCCTAGTTCTTTTTTGAGTATATAGAAAGAATATGGTATTATTGTAGCATAAAATAAGGAGAAAGTATCTGATGAAAAGGATAAAGAAAAATAAGTTGGTAGCTGTCAGTATTGGGCTATTTTTGAGTGCAGTAGTGCTTTGCGCATGCGCAGGGGTACATCAAGCAACAACGTCGAACAGCCCATCAAGTAGCATTGAAAATAGAAAGAAAGAAAAATCGTCCACAGAATTGCAGCAGGAAAAGTCTTCTAGTAGTGAAAAAGAGAGCAGTTCTTCCTCAACGGCTGTATCGTCTTCGACAAGCCCAAATCATCAAATGCAGCCTGGAATGCCCAAAAGGCCCAGCGCTTGCAGGACTATATTTTGGCTTATTGGGGGCCAGCTCTAGGGCAGGAATACCGTTCTTACGACCCAATGCACGATGTGAATTTTTATGGGATTCTGATTCCGAGCTATGTTTTAAATCCGAGTCTGGATCGAAGTCAGTTCCCAAGTATGGTACCTGATTTTGCTGGACAAACTCCTTACTTGATTTGGTCAGAAAACGGCTTGGTAGAAGCGAGACAAATAGCCTTGGTAGCTGTTTATTCCGATATTGAAACGACGAAATTTCCTGCCTCCCATCTGTATCTGTTTACCATTCATCAAGGAATACCGAAGGTTTGGATTACTGAGCAGAATCAAGGAAATCCTGAGCAAGTTCTCTATTTCAGAGAAACAGCTAATGAAGAATTAAAGAATTTCTTTAGCGAATTAGTAGGGGAATAATCTGATTCGTGTGCGGAGAATTGTTCCACGACCTGAGCTATATAGGTGAAAACGGGCTATATTTAGCTCGTTTTTGTCATTTTATACTCCGTTAATTTCAAAAAATAGAAAAAAATCAGATGAAGCGTAGGGAACTATGAGATGGGTTTGATATGATAGGGAAAACAACCATTACAAAAGGAGTCATCCCGCTATGAAACGAAAACTAATTGCCTTAGTCAGCTTGTGTGCTCTTGTCTTAGTTGGCTGTCATGCAACCCCAAAGATGGAAGCAAAAAAAGAGACCACGCCTAGTTACCGCTACCACAATCTTGTCAACACCAAAAACACAGAAGAACTCCAAAAAGATTTACAAGAACAAGGCGTTTCAAAAGAAAATTGGCAAGCCCTATCCGCCTTTATCGACAGCTATCATCAGGCCAATAAGTCCTACGAAAAGGAAGCCGAGGACTGGACAAGCATGGAGATTGGAAAAGATGCGAATCAGTTTACGACGATGATGGATGTCGAAGAGTATAAAGAAAAGGTTAGTCATTTTCCAAAAGATCTGAACTGTCGGCAAACAGCTTTTCTGTTTCTACGTTCTCTCTTGACCTATGATACAGACAAGGTGAAAAATCTGGCAGAACATCCAGAGTTTCAGACTTTGAAGCAATATCATCCTGAATTGACAGAAGCAGACAGTCAGTTATATAGTCTCTTGTTTCTTGATAATCCAGCCTACAAGTCTGCAACTGATCTGACCAAGGCTTGGAAAGATGCAGGTGTTGCGTTCTCTAACAAACTGCGTCTGTTGTCAGCGGTGCAAAATGTAGATGGTTCTGTGATTAGTATGCATGTTGGCTTAGTGTATGAAAAAGATGGAAAAGTCTATTTTCTTGAAAAGATGGATCCATCCCTTCCATATCGATTAAGCGAATTTCAATCTTGGAAAGATTTCCACGAGCATATGCTGACTGGCCGTTTCCAATTCTTTAAAGACCAGATTGCGTTATTGGTCAACGATCAGGACTTGTCTGAACTAGCAAACATGAAGTAATGTTAGAAAGAACCTGTATTCATAAGCGAAGTAATTCTAATCTAGAGCTTATGAATACAGGTTCTTAATGGTGTTTTAATTAGAGTATGATTCATAAAAGAAGGTGAAATTGAGCGAATCTAATCTCCATTGACTAGCAAATGCCAGTTGAAACTGTTATAATAAGGCTATGAAACAAGTAGAAGAAAATGATATCGTATATGGCGTACATGCAGTGGTGGAAAGTTTGGAAGCCAATGTCGGCAATAAACTCTATCTGCAGGATGATTTGCGTGGAAAAAATGTTGAAAAAATCAAGGCCCTAGCAACTGAAAAAAAGGTCTCGATTTCTTGGACATCAAAGAAGAGTTTGTCGGAGATGACCTCGGGTGCTGTTCATCAAGGATTTGTCTTGCGAGTGTCGGCATTTGCCTACGCAGAGCTAGGAGATATTTTAGCCAAAACAGAGCAGGAAGCCAATCCCCTGATTCTGATTTTGGATGGTCTGACGGATCCACATAATTTTGGGTCTATCTTACGGACGGCAGACGCAACACAGGTAGCCGGGATTATTATTCCCAAACACCGTGCGGTTGGTGTGACACCAGTAGTTGCGAAAACCTCGACAGGTGCGGTCGCACATGTTCCGATTGCCCGTGTGACAAACCTAAGCCAGACCTTGGACACATTAAAAGAAGCTGGTTTCTGGATTTTTGGAACAGATATGAATGGCACGCCCAGTCACAAATGGAATACACAGGGCAAGCTCGCTCTCATCATTGGCAATGAAGGCAAGGGTATTTCTGCCAATATCAAAAAGCAGGTTGATGAAATGATTACCATTCCAATGAAAGGACACGTCCAAAGTTTAAATGCCAGCGTGGCAGCTGCTGTCTTGATGTATGAAGTGTTTCGCAAAAAAGTATAATACTCATTCGAAATGAAAAAATAACACGATGTATCAAATAGCAAAATAAGATTCCGCAGTTTCAAGCGAACGAAGTGAGCTTGAAAAGATATTTTTGCCGTAGTGGTATGATGAGTGACAGTGTTGCTGTCACTCATAACGGACTTTTTGAGACCTAGGCTCAAAAATGAGGAATGAAGCTCCGAAGGAGGTTGTTTCCGTCCGCACTACTTAAGAGAATATCAAAAAAGTTATTTTTAGAAATGAACTGAGTATAAGGTCGTAAGAGAAATCAGCAAAGGAGATTTATGGTAGCATTTAAGATTATGACAGATTCGACGGCTGATGTGCCGCTAGAGTGGATCGAGCAATATGGGCTTACCGTTATGGGCTTGACCGTAGAGTTAGACGGCATCGTTTATGAAACAGTTGGGGAGAATCGCTTAACCAGCGATGTGTTACTGGAAAAGATGCTAGCAGGTGGCCAACCAACTACTAGCCAGGTCAATGTGGGGCAATTTGAAGCAGTTTTTACAGAAGCTGCACAGGTAGGAGAAGCCGTATTGTATCTCGCATTTTCAGCCGCTTTATCAGGAACTTACCAAAGTGCAGTTATGGCGCGTGACATCGTCCTAGAAGAGTACCCAACAGCTGTTATTGAAATTATCAATACCAAGGCAGCGACCATTGGAGAAGGCTATTTAGTTCTTAAGGCAGCGCAAGCGCGGGAAGCAGGCAGCTCACTTGCTGAAACAGTAGCATTGATTGAAGACTTAGCACCACGCTTACGGACCTATCTGTTGGTGGACGACTTGCAGCACTTGGTACGAGGTGGTAGACTTTCAAAAGCAGCCGCTCTGATTGGTGGTTTGGTTAATATTAAACCCTTACTTTCGATAGATACAGAAGGCAGTTTGGTTCCAATTGCAAAGCTAAGAGGTAAGAAGAAAGGGATAAAGGAAATGCTCTCCCTAACCTTGCAACAGCTAGACGATTCCTGTGTCATGGTGGCTTATACTGGCGATATAGAAATAGCTGAGCAACTGAAAGACACCTTACTGGCAGGACCGCAGGTAGAGCAGGTTATCTTAGAGCCTCTAGGACCGATTATTGCCAGCCACACAGGAACTGGGGCGATCGCTATTTTATCCATTAGCAAAGACAAGCGGTAAAACGCTTTTCTTTGAAAGAAAAAAGAAAACGCTTACCAAGGAGAAAGAAATGAAGCGCTTATTATCAGCCTATGCAAGCGATGTTAGGACAATGACGAAGTCCGACTTAAAGCAAAGTATCAAGGCCAGCGAAGGTCGGATTTTATTAGGGGAAACAGTCGTGACAGCAGCGCCTTTAATTGCAGGTGTGTCAAATGCGGAAATGATGTCTGCGTTTGGCTGTGATTTGCTGATCCTCAATGAATTTGATGTTTTCACTTGTTTTATTCAGGATTTTTATACTTGTGATAATCCTATTGCAGAGTTAAAACGTCTAACAGGCCGTCCTATTGGCATTAACTTAGAGCCAGTTGACGAAACAGAGATTGTACTGGATGAACAGGTCCACCTTTCTCCAGGTCGTAAGGTCAGTTCTGCTAGTTTGCAGAGGGCGAATGAACTTGGAATTGACTTTATCATGCTGACAGGCAATCCATCAACAGGTGTGTCTTTAGCTGCCATTGAGTTTGCTATTCGTCTTGCAGTAGAGCACTTTGATGGTTTGATTTTTGCAGGGAAAATGCACGGGGCAGGATTAGGTGAAACGGTGGTCAACGAAGTAGCTTTACTGGATTTTGTCGCAGCAGGAGCAGATGGTGTCTTGATTCCGGCGGTGGGAACAGTTCCAGGTGTCCGAGAAGATGTAGTGGCACCAATCATTGAGCGCATTAAACAAGCTGGTGCTTTGGTGATGTCGACAATTGGCACCAGTCAAGAAAGTGCAGATAGTCAGACAGTGCGTGAGTTTGGCCTTAGCAATAAGCGCGTGGGTTCAGACATTCATCATATTGGAGATGGAGGATACGGTCGCATGCCAGATCCAGAAAATATCTTAGCCTTAAGCCTAGCCGTCAGAGGAAAGCGCCACACCTACTTCCGAATGGGACAGTCCATTCTTCGTTAACAATCGCTTTTATTGAAATAGGGCAAAAAAATTCAAGAAAAAAGAGAGTAGTTAGGCTTGACTTTCTCTCTTTTCTTTTGATATAATGGTAGACGGTATTGTTTACCCCATTTGAAAGGCCCCGGAACCCTTCAAATAACTTGCGGACCGGAACATCCGCCCTGTAAACAAAAACGACATTCATATAGGAGAAATCATGAACAAAACAACATACATGGCTAAGCCAGGTGAAGTTGAACGCAAATGGTATGTAGTAGATGCTACTGATGTGCCTCTTGGACGCCTTTCAGCAGTTGTAGCAAGCGTTCTTCGTGGAAAAAACAAACCAACATTTACACCACACACTGATACAGGTGACTTCGTAATCGTTATCAATGCTGAAAAAGTGAAATTGACTGGTAAAAAAGCAACGGATAAAGTTTACTACACTCACTCAATGTATCCAGGTGGATTGAAATCAATCACTGCTGGTGAACTTCGTTCAAAAAATGCAGTTCGTTTGATTGAAAAATCAGTTAAAGGAATGCTTCCGCACAACACTCTTGGACGCGCTCAAGGGATGAAACTGAAAGTATTCGTTGGTTCTGAGCACAACCACGCTGCACAACAACCAGAAGTTCTTGATATTTCAGGACTTATCTAAGGAAAGGAACAAATAAAGTATGTCACAAGCACAATATGCAGGTACTGGACGTCGTAAAAACGCTGTTGCACGCGTTCGCCTTGTTCCAGGAACTGGTAAAATCACTGTTAATAAAAAAGATGTAGAAGAGTATATCCCGCACGCAGACCTTCGTTTGGTTATTAACCAACCATTTGCTGTTACATCAACAGTAGGAAGCTACGATGTTTTCGTAAACGTTGTAGGTGGTGGTTATGCAGGTCAATCAGGAGCTATCCGTCATGGTATCGCTCGTGCCCTTCTTCAAGTAGACCCAGACTTCCGCGACTCTCTTAAACGCGCTGGCCTTCTCACACGTGACGCTCGTATGGTAGAACGTAAGAAACCAGGTCTTAAGAAAGCACGTAAAGCTAGCCAGTTCAGTAAACGTTAAGAAACGGCTTTATATCAGCTTTTATCAACACTTCATGGTTGCCACTATGGAGTGTTTTTTGGTGCATTTTTGGAAAAATTGCCACCAAAATTGCCACCAAATTCCCACCATTTATTCTTTCAGATTTTCATTTAGCGCATTCTTTTTTGAGTTGGCTATGATATAATGAATAGTGAAAATGTTTGATGACGATTCTGTAAGGAAACGGTCTAATGAAATGAGGTTAAGTTGCTATGATTACATCAGAAGAGATAAAGTTACGTCTATGGAATGGAGCAAATGAATTACGTGGTTCCATGGATGCTAGTCGTTATAAGGACTATATGTTGGGACTAATGTTCTATAAATTTTTAAGTGATCAAACACTCAAAACCTTTGCCATGACTGCTGGCTTGACAAGTGAGGATAATTGGTATGATGCGTATATAGAAGCACATGCTAGCTATGGGGAAGACCTCGAGCAGATGATTCAGGATGTCGTTGGCTATTATGTGCGTCCGACTCATCTTTACCAAACTTGGATTAAGGACATGAACGCAGGACATTTTGAAGTACAAAAGGTTGCGGACAGTCTTAGTCAATTTGAGCGTAGTATAGCAGTATCCAAGGGGTCAGATGATTTCAAGGGACTTTTTGCCAATTCGACATTGGACTTATCAGACACAGCACTAGGAAGTAACTTAAATGAGCGTAGTAAAAATATTCAAGCACTGATTCGCTTGTTTGAAGACTTGGATATGGTGGCTCTGCAAGATGGAGATGTACTAGGAGATGCCTACGAATACCTGATTGGTCAGTTTGCCATGGAATCAGGAAAAAAAGCAGGAGAGTTCTATACACCTCGTCAGGTCAGTGAAGTGATGGCACAAATAGTTGCTACGAATGATGGTATCTCGTCGATCTATGACCCAACGGTTGGTTCAGGTTCGCTGTTGTTAACGGTTAAGAAACATCTGCCAGATGAACAACAGAAAAGGTTAAGGTATTATGGTCAGGAAAAAAACACAGCCACGTATAACCTGACACGGATGAACCTTTTATTGCATGGCGCTCGTCCAGAGAAAATGACCGTAAAAAATGGCGATACACTCTCACACGACTGGCCAGAAGATCCAGAAAGACCAAATGAGGGTGTGCAATTTGATGCAGTGGTGATGAACCCACCTTATTCTGTTAAAAATTGGAATCGCTCTGGCTTGAAACCAAGTGATCCACGTTTTGAACTTGCAGGTGTACTACCACCGGATTCAAAAGGGGATTATGCCTTTTTATTGCATGGTTTATATCACTTATCAACAACAGGGACGATGGCCATCGTTTTGCCGCATGGCGTGCTGTTCCGTGGAGCGGCAGAGGGTGAAATTCGTAAGCGTCTGTTAGAGAAAAATCAAATTGATGCGGTGATTGGGCTTCCGAGTAATCTCTTTACCAACACAGGGATTCCTGTTTGTATCATTATTTTGAAGAAGAATAGGGAGTTAAATGAGCCTGTCCTCTTTATCGATGCCTCCAAAAACTTTATCAAATCCGGTAAGCAAAATGCGCTTCAAGAAAAAGACATTGCCAAAATTGTCGATGTCTACCAAAATCGTTTGGAAGAGAAGGGGTACAGTCATTTAGCAACCCGTCAAGAGTTAATTCAAAATGACTATAATATGAATATCCCACGTTATGTGGCAGCTATTGATGAAGAAATTCCACATGATGTAGATGCTCACCTGTATGGCGGTATTCCAGAAAAAAACATCACGTCATTAAACGTATTAAATCAACTATTGCCTGATGTGCTGAAACAAGCTTTTACAGAGAAATCGCCCGGCTATTTAAAATTAAAAAAATCCATAGAAGAATTTACCAAGGATATTTTTTCCCACCCTGCAGTTTTAACAGTATCTGAGGAGATAAAAAAAGTCATATTAGAGTATGTGGAAGTGTATTGGAACGGGCTACACCAACTGAATCCAGATACGAATACACGTATGTTGAAAAAAGAGATGTTGACAGACATTAAGACACGTCTTGCTGAATTTGAATTGGTTGATATTTATGAAGGGTATCAAATCATGGCAGAAATCTGGACAGAAACATTAACACACGATGCAGAACTCATTGAACAATTGGGTTACTATACAGCTGGTCGCACACGTGAACCAAACATGGTTACAAAAGGGAAAAATAAAGACAAGATACAAGATGGATGGAATGGTGCCATCATTCCAAATCGTCTAATTGCTAGTGAACTTTTCGCAAGTGAGCAGTCAGAAATTGAAGACTTAAAATCTAGATTAGTAGAAATCGAAAGTGAATTAAGTGAGTTGGTTGAAGCAGCTAAGGTAGAAGACAGCGAAGAATACACCGCTCTCTTTGATGCTATTAAGAAAAATGATGAAGGAGAGCCACAAGATAGCTTTGACAATAAACTGTTGAATCAATCCTTGAAGCAAGTGGAGCAAACATCTGCTGAATATGCTCTTTTGAAAAAAGTTGTGGAGAATACGAAGGAAAAAGCGACCATTAACAAAACCATCAAGGTAAAAGAGCAGGAGTTGAAAGAATTGGTATCTGACCGCATTGAGCAATTAACAGATGAAGAAATAGACCAACTTTTATACAAAAAATGGTTTGGTACTGTTGTCAATAAGGCTGTAGGACTGGTTGAAACCCCTCTTAAGGCTGAGATTGCTATTATTGATGAGTTGAACAAGCGCTACGGTGAAACATTAGATGACATGGACGCTGAAATTGCCAAGCTAGAGAAAGAACTAGAAGCCTTAATGAATGAATTGGTGGTGCTATCATGACAAAAATAACTAAGAAAATACCCAAACGCCGCTTTAAAACGTTCAAAAATGCTGAAGCTTGGGAACAGCGGAAGTTGGAAGCGCTTTGCGAATTATTCACAGATGGCGACTGGATTGAAGCAAAGGATCAAAGTAATTCTGGAGTAAGGTTAGTACAAACTGGAAATGTTGGGACCGCCGAATACCTGGATAAAGAAAATAACAAAAAATGGATTTCGGAAGATACTTTTGAAAAACTTCATTGTGAGGAAATATATGAAGGAGATATTCTGATTTCACGACTTCCGGAACCTGCTGGAAGAGCCTGTATTATGCCAAATTTAGGCACTCGTATGATTACAGCAGTAGATTGCACTATCATCAGAACAGCCAAAGAATTCGATAGTAAATACCTAGTTCAATATCTAACTACACCGATGTATTTCAAGGTGGTAAATTCATTTCTTGGCGGTGGAACAAGGCAACGAATAAGCCGAGGAAATTTATCAAGCATAGACATTCCTATCCCTTCAACATTGGAGGAACAAAAAAGAATTGGGCAATATTTTGCTAACCTAGATAATCTCATCACCCTTCATCAGCGTAAGTTAGATAAGCTAAAAAATGTCAAAAAAGCCTATTTGTCGGAATTATTCCCTGCTGAAGGAGAGCGTGAGCCAAAACGCCGTTTTCCAGGATTTACGGACGCTTGGGAACAGCGGAAGTTGGGGGAAGTGGCTAGTTATAGGCGTGGTTCGTTTCCTCAACCTTATGGAAAAAGTGAATGGTATGGTGGTGAATATGCTAAGCCGTTCGTACAAGTTGCTGATGTGGCTGATTCAATGTGCTTAGTTAAAGATACAAAACAAAAGATAAGTCTTCTTGCTCAACCATTAAGTGTTTTTGCTGAGAAAGGATCAGTTTTAGTTACCTTACAGGGAAGTATTGGACGTGTTGCTATCATACAATATGGAGCATTTATAGATAGAACGATTTTGATTTTTGAAAAATACAAAATAGATATAGATAACGTATTTTGGGCTTATATTATTAAGCAGAAGTTTGTTGAAGAGGCACTCAAAGCTCCGGGAGGAACAATAAAAACAATAACTAAAGAGGCATTATCTGACTTCGATTTACGATTACCAAATTTTGAAGAACAAACTCAAATCGGCACATTCTTCTTTGCCCTCGACTCCCTCATCACCCTTCATCAGCGTAAATTGGATAAGCTAAAAGATTTGAAAAAAGCCTACTTAAATGAACTATTCGTTTGATTTCAGCGTGAGTCAAGTAGACAGAAATTTGGAATAGAAAGGACACAACAGGTATATGAGAGATAAAAATGCTTCTGAGAAGGCCTTTCAGGAAAATTTTGTGGTAGAGCTAACAAAATATAAATGGCAAGCACCGGATAAACTGAATGGAAATTTACAGAAAGTAACTGTTCAAGATTTGGTGAACAACTGGAGACAGGAATTGAATCGGATTAACGCAGATATGTTGGAAGGTGTTCCCCTTACGGATGCAGAATTTGCCCAAGTGATGTCAAAGGTCAAACAGATCGGAAATAGCTATGAAGCCGCCAAAATATTATCGATGGAGGGTTCCACAGGGAAAATAGACGGTATTTACCGTGATTCTCATCCATCCGTGACACGTTCGCAAATTACCTTGACAATCTTGAAAAAAGCGCAAGTGAGCGGTGGTGATTCTAGCTATCAAGTTGCTCGGGAAGTGTGGTCAGAAAATGGGAACCGCTTTGACCTTGTTCTCCTTATCAACGGTTTACCCCTAATCAATATTGAACAAAAAAGAAGCGACGTTACCTTGGATGAAGCCATTGGTCAATTTATCCGTTATTATCGTGATGGGGACTATACCAATAACTTTATGGCCTTTTCGCAAATGATGATTGCGACTTCAGAGATTGAAACACGCTATTTCGCTACACCAAAATCAATCAATGATTTTAATCCCTCTTTTGTTTTTCATTGGTCTGTCACTCAAACAGATCAAGATGGTAAGCCTTTGGGGCAACGTGTATTAACAGACTATCGTGATGTGATTGAACATTTACTGATGGTTCCAATGGCCCATCAAATGGTTGGTGATTATCTCATTATTGATGAAGACCCAGTGAATGAGGAAAATCGTCGGCACATGCTGATGCGGCCCTATCAGGTCTATGCTCTTCAAGCTGTTGAAAAAGCAGCTTTCGGCTGGGATAATCCAGATAAAATTCCACATGGAGGATTTGTCTGGCATACGACTGGTTCTGGAAAAACAATCACGAGTTTTAAAACGGCTCAATTTTTATCGACACGAACAGAATTTGATAAGGTTGTCTTTTTACTGGATCGCAAAGATCTGGATGAGCAGACCTCTAAGGCCTTTAAAGCCTATGCGGCCTACGAATCAGTGAATGTGGATGATACGAAGAGTACCTATCAGTTACGACAACAGCTTACCTCTGCTAAGAGTGGGATTGTGGTGACAACGACTTTCAAATTAAGTTTTTTAGTCAAAGACTTAATCGCTGCACAAGATACTAGCCTAGCAGACAAAAAAATTCTTTTTATCATTGATGAAGCCCATCGCACGACTATGGGAGATATGATGGGAATGATTAGAGAGTATTTTCTTAAAAACGGCTTATTCTTTGGATTTACGGGGACCCCTCTCTTTGATGAAAATAACGTCAAAGGAAAAATCAATGAGCGTAGCGAGGTCATCAATACGACCGAAAAATTATTTGGTCCTCTACTGCATCAATACACGATCGATGAGGCGATTGCAGATGGCAACGTATTAGGTTTCCATGTTGATTACATCAATACAGGAGAATTTAGAAGTTACGAAGATTTGCGTGAGCAACTGATTGAACATTTTATCCGACAGAAACCAGAACTTGGAGAAAAAGCCATTCAGCGGCAAGTTGCTCAGTGGTCAGAATTAGAGGTAGAAAAAAATGCGCTTAAAGAAGGCCTATTAGTCTACCAAGATAAAACGCATATTCCACGAGTGGTGGAGGAGATCCTCTCTAGCTGGCAGGAGCAATCACAAAACGGTGAGTTCAACGCCATGCTGACTGTTGCTTATAAAGAACGAGTGATTGCCTATTACCATGAGTTTAAAAAGCAGATTGCTGAAAAATACCAAAACGGTGAACACCGACCACACGTTGCCATGACCTTTAGTTTTGGCAATGAAAATGACCCAGATAACGTAGCAAGAGAAGTTGTAGATGAACTATTTTCAGATTATGCTGAGATGACTGGAATTGCATTTTTACCTGGCGATAAGGAAAAGGGAGAAAAAGCCTATTTTGAGGATGTGACAGACCGCTTTAAACGAGGAGGTAGCGGAAGAAATCCTAAAAATATTGACATCATCATTGTCGCAGATCAGCTATTAACCGGCTATGATGCCAAGCGTTTGAATACGCTTTATGTAGATAGACGACTGGAATTACAAGGGCTGATTCAAGCTTATTCACGAACCAATCGTGTATTCGGCTCTTCCAAAGAATTTGGAACGATTATCAACTTCCAATATCCACGCATAACAGAAGAAACCGTTAATGCCGCTTTGAAACTATATGGTAGTGGCGGTCAAAGTAGTCGTGTCCTTGTTGAAAGATACGAAGATGCTGTAAGGCTGTTACGGCAATGTGTTGATGGATTGATTGCAGCATTGCAAAATCCAACGGATTGGCTTCAACTTCAGTTTGATGAGGAAGGGAAAGAAGGGTTTAAAAAGGCTTTTAAAGAGACGGTAAAACAATTAAACCGTGTAGAACAGTACTATGAATTTTCTTGGGATGATGATCAATTCGGGATGACAGAGCACGCGTGGTTACAATATATCGGCGCCTATAAAAACTTGTTCCCCCGCGAAATCGGGCCAGATTCTGAGGAGATTAGTCCATTAGTAGGGCGTACAAAATTACAAGGTTCTCAAATTATCAATGCCCAAAGTCTATTGATGCTGATTGGTGAAAAAACACAAAATAAAGATGGGTATATGGTCATCAATGATGGGAATTTAGTCTTAATTTTAGAGCAAATTCAAGAGTTGAGTAATATGGGTGAAGATGAACTAGCTGAGGCTTTGAAAACGTTTATCAATGAGGAACTCGTCACAGGTCATCTTCCAGCAACACTGGACTTTGATGAATCCTTTAAGAAATGGCAAGATGAGCGACAATTTAAAGTAATTCAGCAGTTTGCTACGGAATGGGGAATTGATAGTAACTTACTGCAAAAATCATTGAAAGAATTTGAACTGAACAAAGCAGATGAGATTCCTTATAAATCTGAAATCATGCTGACGCTTGATCCAGCTAGTGCCACCAATCAATTTTCTGGGAAGAAATTACTACTCAACATGGAATTGAATAAAATCCTACCCCAGTGGATGCTGGAAACCAAACAAAAGTACAAATAAACAAAGGAGATCAAGAAAGTTCTTGGTCTTTTTGATTACGCTTAGGAGAGAAAATCTCCTGTGGAGGTTTTCTGCGATTTTCGAGATACAGGAAAAAATCGGCGGAAGTTGGAGGTGTTATATGGCAAAACGATTAGTACCCAAACGCCGTTTTAAAACGTTCAAAATACTGCTGCTTGGGAACAGCGGAAGTTACCTGAGTTCGTTGAGTTTTTCTCAGGATTGACGTATACCCCTAATGATGTTCGAGAAAACGGAACACTTGTGCTTCGTTCATCAAATGTGAGCAATGGTGAAATTGTAGATGCAGATAATGTCTATGTGAATTCACAAGTCGTAAATTCTGAGAATGTCAAAGTTGGCGATATAGTTGTCGTAGTGCGTAATGGTTCTCGTTCACTCATCGGGAAACACGCACAAATAAAGACTTTCTTGCCCAACACGGTAATTGGAGCGTTTATGGCAGGCATTCGTTCAGAATGTCCTGAATTCACAAATGCTCTACTTAACACGCCAAGATTTGAAGAACAGATTGCGATAAATATGGGAGCAACTATCAACCAAATTACGGGTTATATGTTTTCAAAAATGGAATTCAAAGTACCGTGTTTGGATGAGCAAGAGAAAATCGGTCAATACTTTGCTCGACTCGACTCCCTCATCACCCTTCATCAGCGTAAGCCATAACAAGAAGGGGTATATATGAATAAAATTACAAGAGAAACGTTAGTACATGACTATTTTCAACAATGGACAAAATTATTTAAAGAGGGTGCCGTTCGTCCTGTTACGCTTGAAAAATATCGGAACAATTACCAGCACCTAAAAGCGATTGTGCCGAATCTGAAATTATGTGAATTAGATCGTACAGTTTACCAGCAAATATTAAATCAATATGCACAAACGCACGAGAGGCAAACGGTTATTGATTTCCACCATCAGATTAAAGGAGCAGTACTAGATGCGGTAGATGAAGGGTTAGTTGATAGAGATCCGACAAGAAAAGTTATTTTTAAAGGTAAGGCACCTAGAATAAAGAAAGTTAAGTATTTGAACCAATTTGATTTACACAGCGTCCTAGCTGACTTGAATTTAGAACTGCAGATCAATTGGGATTGGTTAATATTACTGATTGCCAAGACAGGATTACGATTTTCGGAAGCTCTTGGACTAACCCCATCCGATTTCAATTTTGTACAACAAAACATATCGGTCACGAAAACATGGGATTACAAAGGTAAAGGTGGATTTTTACCAACAAAAAATAAATCTTCTATACGGAAAGTCCAGATTGATTGGCAATTAAGCATGCAATTTCAGCAATTGATAAAAGACATCCCAGAAGATATGCCTATTTTTGTAAATGGTCCAATTTGTAATTCAACACCAAATAAATGGTTGGAGAAACATTGCAAAAATGTGGGAGTGCCAGTTATATCAATACACGGATTGAGGCATACTCATGCTTCACTTCTAATGTATGCAGGAGTGTCTATTGCAAGTGTATCTAGGCGACTAGGGCATTCTTCTATTACTACAACTCAAAAGGTTTATATGCATGTCATCACTGAGCTTGAAAATCAGGATAACGACTTGGTTATGCGTTACCTGTCAGGCTTGAGCTAAGATAAAGAAGGCTTACGCTGATGAAGGGTGATGAGGGAGTCGAGGGTGGAGAAAAACTCGGCTATCGTCTTTTGTTCGGATATTTTTATCGGCTTCCAAATATCCATTTCAGAAATCATTTCAAGTCGAACAGAATCAACTGTAGCTTTAGCAGTCATTTTCATAGCACGGTCATAAAATCGTGTTGAAAAAAAATAGTAAAAATATTTACCCCAAATATCTTGGAAATCAGTCATTTTATAACATCTTTGGTGCAAATCAAACTTGCCATTTACATAGTGAAATACTTTGCCAATGTTACCATCACCGATTGTTATAACCGCTTCGCAATCATAGAGATACTTATTGCTACTAACAGGAATATCAGACCTTATGTAAAACGGATATATTCCATCTTCAACTTGGTCTTGTGTATCGCTTTTTCCCGTACCTATATTACACAGTTCTTTTGCCTTCCGCTGTTCCCAAGCAGCATTTTTGAACGTTTTAAAGCGGCGTTTAGACTCTAATCGTTTTGCCATATAACACCTCCAACTTTCGACGCTTTTTCTCTCTCAAGCGTCAGTATTGCTACTAGAAATCATATTTAGATTGTATGATGTTCTTGAATTCCTAGTTCTTATCTTTCTAGTAACCAATTTATAATGTTTTTCTTCTCGATTCCATTATAATTTGCAGATGGCTGAATGGTGTCCATTGTCAAAAGATATTTTGGGAATTGATCTTTAATGGCTTCTAATGGTCGAAGCTCTCTTGCCAATGTTTCTGGAGCAAGTGTTGTTTCGCTTACTTGATAATAAGCGTAGTGACCAAAATCAGTTACAACGACAAAATCAACTTCGTATTTGTCTATATTCCCAACATAAACATGAGGGTATCTACGTCTCAACTCCAGATAAACAATATTTTCCAACATATGACCTATATCTTCTTTGTGATCTGGTAGTAAGAGACGGCGGAATCCTAAATCAACGGGATAATACTTTTCCAAACGTTGTAGCAAGGCTCTGCCTTTTACATCAAAACGTGGCACGGCATAGAAAAGTAAGCCATCGGTCAACGTCGTTAAATAATTTTCCAAAGTAGCGTGGGATAATGAAACGCCTTGGCTAATGAGGGTATTACGGATTTTATTAGTTGATACTAGGCTTCCTACACTACTGAGAAGAGTCCGTACAATGCGCTCAATTACAGTAGGATTTGGATTCCCTAATCGCGTAACAATATCATTTAAGAGTATAGAATTGTATATTCCCCTTAGATAGTCAATTTTTTCAGCGTAAGACGATGTTTGAAGCAAATAAGGAAACGCACTAAATAGATAATCGTCAAAAGATTCCATCCTGTTCTTGTGTTCTGGGAAATTTTGACCAGATAGATATTCCTCAAATGATAAGGGGAGAATCTCTATTTCAACATATCGACCTGTCAAATTTGTTGCTAACTGACTGCTCATAAAATATGCATTTGACCCTGTCAAATAAAGGTCTACATTTTGAGAAATAAACAAACTATCTGCTACTAGCTCAAATTGCTCAACGTGTTGGATTTCGTCTAAAAAGATATAGTATGTTTTGTCTTCCACCAATAAATCTGTTATGTAAGTATATAACGTCCTAAAGTCACGTAAGTCGTAAAAACGCAAATCCTCAAAATTGATGGATATGATTTGTTTCTCTTCTATTCCTTCTTTTAGTAGCTCCTCTTTAAAAAGTTGGAAAAGAACAGACTTACCTGCACGTCGGACACCAGTCACTACCTTGATAATTTGACGATCGCGATGCCTTCTAAGAAACTCTAAATAAAACGGTCTTTGAATATAGTTCATAATAGTCACCTCAGATATAGTATAACCTAAGTATACATTATTTTCAAATATTTGGAAATAACGGATTATTTTGTATATTTTTTTCATTTTTTTAAAAATAATATCTAAAATGTTTTGCGGTCTGTACAGAAAGTAGGCTTTTTTTAGCTTATCTAACTTACGCTGATGAAGGGTGATGAGGCGGTCGAGATTTGTAAAGTATGCACCGATTTTCTTTTGTTCAGCTATATCTTGTGGCACCATGAGCTTCACTCCATTAACATCATCTGAGTTAATAGATTCAAATGTTGACCCAGCTGCAAGTTTTTTCCAATAACCATTGGAATCCATTTTTACAAGGGACTGATATATAAATTCATTTCCTTTTATTCCAGCGACCCCTCGCCCTAAAACCACATTATAAGAGGTTTTTCCCATAGCTCCAGCAGGAGCACGAACACTCATGATTAGGTCGCCAACATCTGCTATTTTCGTTTTTTGCGTTGTCCAAAATCTTGGAAAAACCCATCCATCCTTTAAGTCAGCATTTCCCTGAACCAAAATGTAGTCAGTCGGTATCTCACTATATGTAGAACCGTTTGGAGATTGTCCCATAGTTACTTGGCAGATTTCCCCCAACTTCCGCTGTTCCCAAGCAGCATGTTAATAGTATGGTTATACTCATCCAAAATAAAAAAAACAAGATGTATCGAATAGCAAAATAAAATTCCGCAACTTAGAGCGAACGAAGTGAGCTTGAAATAATGGAATTTTTGAGACCTAGGCTAAAAAATTAGGAATGAAACTCCGAGGGAGGTTGCTTCCGTCTGCACTACTTAAGAAAAGATCAAAAAAGTTATTTTTGAAATGAACTGAGTATTAACAGGATTAGTGGATGCGTGGTGTCTGAAATAGAAACGAGGGAATTTTATCCCATATCCTCTTTACTATTTCCAATATCTATATACCTACACCTATAGACTCTGCTATAATAGTAGTAAAGTGGTATAAGAAGTGTATAGCTAGCGAGGTAACGACATGAAAATAGTGAGTGCAATCGATTCATTTAAAGGTTCGGCGGCGTCTGCGGAGGTGAATCAAGCGGTAAGAGCGGCGGTTGAGCAGGTCTTGCCAGAAGTTGAGGTGGCAATATTTGCGATTGGAGACGGCGGTGAGGGGACTTTGGCGGCACTGGCTGAGGCACTTGACGGGGAGTTTGTCTCTGTTTCGACCGTTGATTTGCTGGAGCGTCCGATTGAGGCTTCCTATTTTCTGTCTGGGCAGACAGCCTTTATCGAGGCGGCATCGGTGGTCGGCATTGATAAGATAACTCCGACACCAGCCACCGCAGAGGTGGCGACCAGTTTTGGCTTGGGGGCTATGATGCGGGATGCTTTGAGTCGTTCCTGTCAAGAAATTGTTGTCACGCTTGGTGGGACAGGGACTTCAGACGGTGGTCAGGGGCTACTTGCTAGTTTGACAGAAGAGGACAAAGCGTGCTTGCGAGCCGTCAGTCTTATTGGTCTCACAGATGTGAAAAATCGCTACGCAGGGCAAGAGGGCTATGCGCGGGTCTTTGGCCCGCAAAAAGGAGCAAATCAAACACAGGTAGAAGCGATGGATCAAGCAGCTCTTGCTTTTGTGCAGAGGGTGAAAGAGGAGTTGGGAATTGATTTACAGGCTATTTCAGGAACGGGTGCTGCTGGCGGTTTAGGAGGTGCGCTTGTGGTCTTGGGCGGAGAGCTCACAGCAGGTTTTCCATTTGTAGCGCAAGCAATTGGACTAGATCAAGCCATACAAGGGGCAGATTTGGTTATTACGGGTGAGGGGCGCTTGGACAGTCAAAGTCTCAATGGTAAAGTACCTGTAGGTGTAGCTGCTTTAGCCTGTTCTGTAGGTGTGCCGACAATCGCTATCTGCGGTAGTGTAGTGACAGATATGGAGGTATTTGACGACTACTTTTTAGCGACCTATTCGATTCAGACAGGCATTTATCCTCTTGAACAGGCTATGAAGAAAGAAGTTACACTAGAGAATATTCGCTTTGTGGTAAAAAATATCCTCCGAAGTCGATTTTTAGAAAGATCAGCAAACTAAAAGTTTATAAAGTCAAGTAGGAATTACAGAAAATCCCCAAGAAGATGACTCTTCTTGGGGATTGCTCATAAAGACAGATAGATTAGGGCATCGGCTGCATAGCATTGCGAATGTTGTATTTTTTCTTGAGCAGATGACGGATACCAAAGGCTACTGCCCCTAAGATGATAGCAACTGTCGGTGTCACCGTCGGATTGATAGAGCTTGGAATGAGCGCTGCAAGGAAGAAGACAAAACTCCAGGCAAGGGTTGCTAAGACTAGGAATCCAAGAGCTTTGATTAGGCTAGGTCGTTGACCAGTCTTGACTTGGTCGCGGTAAACGAAGTGGTACATCATGTACATACCTGCCCCAACTCCAAAGCCGATTAGCAAGAGGGTAATGATGCCATAGGTTGCCCCAACTCCAAAGGAGTTCATGGAACCGTTGACCAGACCGATGATAGCAAGGAGTAGAAGGCTAGAATCGAGCCACATGAGCCAAGGATTTTCGTTGAGTTCGGGTTTGTTTGCTTCGTCAGGATTCGCAGTTTTGCTCGCTGCCCACTCGCTTGGAGCCCCATAGATACTACGGGCGGTTACGCCTGTCTTTTGCTTTTCAAGTATCACAGGAATGATTTCTTCGAGTAATTCTTTGATTTCGGCATCGGATTTTCCAGCTTGCATCAAGTGATTGGTTGCAATGTGGATAAATTCTTGATTTTTTTTGGTTAATTCTTTGATTTCAGTAAATGACATAATACTCTCCTTGTGTGGTTAGAACCATTTTTTTCGTAAAAAGTTGATGACGACAATCGCGCTGAAGCAGGCTGAGATAAAGGCGATGATCCAAAAGGCGTTGGGATGTCCACCGAAGGGCATACCTGATTCGGGGACATTCATACCATAGGCCGAGAAAATAACAGTTGGTATATCGAGTGCCATGGTCATGAGTGCCAAGGTTTTCATAATCGTGTTTTGGTTGTTGGAAATAATTGCGGCAGAAGTTTCGGTCATAGCATATAAGACATTGCCGTAGATGTCCGCCATCTCAAGCGCCTGCTGGGTTTCAATCAAGGTATCTTCCAACAAGTCTTCATCTTCTTCGTACTTCTTCAAGGTACTGTTTCTGATTGCTAGTTTTTTGACCACCCGTTCATTGAGTTTCAGTGAGGCTTTTAAGTAGACGATAGATTTTTCCAACTCCATCATGTCGATAACTTGCTCGTTTTTTGTTGCTCGGTCGATATGAGCACTAATGCGGTCTGTCTGTCGATCAATGGACCGAAGGGCCGTGATGAAGAGTTCAGCGTTCCGATAGAGCAATTGGAAGACAAAGCGGGTCTTCATAAAAGTATAAAAATTCTTAATGCGTTGATTAAAGAAAAAGTCAAATAGGGCAAGGGGTTGCACGCAGGTAGTGATAACAGCATCATTGGTGACAATGATACCGAGCGGCAAGGTGATGTGGTAGCTTTTGTTGTTCCGCTCCTCATAGGTCGGAACGTCTACGATAATCAAGGTGTAGTCATCTTCTACGGTAATACGAGAGGATTCTTCTACGTCGAGAGGAGCCCGTAGGTCGGTAATGTCAATATTAAATTGTTCAGCTAGTTTGACTGATTCTTCCTGGGAGGGGTTGACCAAGTTAATCCAAGCCCCTGGTTCAAAGGTTTGGATTTCTTCTAAATTTGTTAATGTAGAACGAAATATCTGTTTCATTTCAAATCCTCCTCAGTTTTTTATTGCGTTAAGCGCACCCCTTATTATATCAAAAAAAGCGCTCTAGCGGAAAAGTTTTTCCAAAAATATGGTATAATATGAGATATTTTAGAAGGAAGAAAGAATGAAAGATAAGATTGAAATTCATGGGGCGCGTGCTCATAATTTGAAAAATATTGATGTGACGATTCCACGTGATAAATTAGTGGTGGTAACAGGACTGTCTGGGTCTGGGAAATCAAGTCTAGCCTTTGATACGCTTTATGCAGAAGGACAACGTCGCTATGTGGAGAGCTTGTCTGCCTATGCTCGGCAGTTTTTGGGCAATATGGACAAGCCGGATGTAGATTCCATTGACGGTTTGAGTCCTGCTATTTCAATTGACCAAAAGACAACATCTAAAAACCCACGTTCGACCGTTGGAACGGTGACAGAAATCAATGATTATCTGCGTTTGCTCTATGCACGGGTGGGAACGCCTTACTGTATCAATGGCCACGGGGCGATTTCAGCTTCGTCTGTGGAGCAGATTGTCGATGAGGTACTGGAGTTACCAGAGCCCCAGCGCTTGCAAATTCTAGCACCGATTATCCGCAAGAAAAAAGGGCAGCATAAGGCGATTTTTGAAAAAATTCAAAAGGATGGTTACGTTCGTGTGCGTGTGGATGGGGAAATCCACGATGTGACGGAAGTTCCTGAATTGTCAAAGAGCAAGCAGCATACTATTGAAGTTGTTGTGGACCGGATTGTGATTAAGGACGGAGTGCGTTCTCGTTTGTTTGACTCGATTGAGGCAGCTCTGCGCATTGCGGAAGGCTATGTCATCATTGATACCATGGATGACAATGAAATGCTTTATTCAGAGTATTATGCCTGTCCAGTTTGTGGCTTTACTGTGCCAGAATTAGAGCCGCGCCTCTTTTCTTTCAACGCGCCGTTTGGCTCTTGTAACGATTGTGACGGTCTCGGAATGAAGTTGGAAGTAGATGAAGATTTAATTGTGCCAGACCGGCAAAAGACCTTGCGTGAGGGGGCTTTGGCGCCTTGGAATCCGATTTCATCTAATTATTACCCTCAGATGTTAGAGCAAGCTATGACCCAGTTTGGTGTCGATATGGATACGCCGTTTGAGGACCTATCTGCTGAAGAGAAAGACTTGATTTTCCATGGTTCAGATGGGAAGGAATTCCATTTTCATTATGAGAATGAATTTGGTGGTGTACGAGATATTGACATTCCATTTGAAGGCTTGATTAGCAATATCAGCAGGCGCTATCGTGAAACCAACAGTGACTACACGCGTCAAGTTATGCGGACTTATATGAATGAGCTGACCTGTGCGACCTGCCACGGCTATCGCTTGAATGATCAGGCCCTATCTGTTCGTGTAGGCGGTGAACAGGGGTTGCACATCGGAGAATTGTCGGAACTATCTGTAGCTGATCACTTGGAAGTCGTATCGCACTTGCAACTTTCTGCCAATGAAGCGACGATTGCGACACCGATTGTCAAGGAAATTAAGGATCGCTTGACTTTCTTGAACAATGTTGGACTGAACTATCTGACCTTATCACGGTCAGCTGGAACCTTGTCAGGTGGAGAAAGTCAGCGGATAAGGTTGGCAACTCAGATTGGATCAAACTTGAGCGGTGTCTTGTATATTTTAGATGAACCGTCAATCGGACTTCACCAGCGAGACAATGATCGCTTGATTGCTAGTCTTAAGAAAATGCGGGATTTGGGCAATACGCTGATTGTGGTGGAGCATGATGAGGATACCATGCGAGCAGCCGATTATCTGATTGATATTGGACCGGGTGCAGGTGTCTTTGGTGGGGAAATTGTCGCTTCGGGCACACCAAGCCAAGTTGCTAAAAACAAAAAATCAATCACAGGCCAATACCTATCTGGGAAACGTGAAATTCCCGTACCTTTGGAGCGGAGAATTGGAAATGGTCGTTTTATCGAGGTAACAGGAGCCTCTGAAAACAATCTCCAACAGGTGACCGCACGGATTCCGCTTGGCAAGTTTGTTGCTGTCACGGGTGTATCAGGTTCTGGCAAGTCAACCTTGGTCAATTCTATCTTGAAAAAGGCTATTGCACAAAAAATCAATCGCAATTCAGAAAAGCCAGGAAAATTCAAATCCATTTCGGGAATTGAACACTTGGATCGCTTGATTGATATTGACCAGAGTCCGATTGGTCGTACCCCGCGTTCCAATCCTGCAACCTATACAGGTGTGTTTGATGATATTCGTGACCTGTTTGCCCAGACCAATGAAGCCAAGATTCGTGGCTATAAGAAGGGGCGGTTTTCATTCAATGTGAAAGGTGGCCGTTGTGAGGCCTGCTCGGGAGACGGAATCATCAAGATTGAGATGCATTTCTTGCCAGATGTCTTTGTTCCGTGTGAGGTCTGCCATGGCCGCAGGTACAATTCAGAGACCCTTGAAGTCCACTACAAGGAAAAAAATATCGCTGAAGTCCTTGATATGACAGTTAATGATGCAGTTGAGTTTTTCAAGCATATTCCAAAAATTGAGCGGAAATTGCGGACCATCCAAGATGTCGGTCTAGGCTATGTTACTCTGGGGCAACCAGCGACAACTCTCTCAGGAGGAGAAGCCCAGCGGATGAAGCTAGCCAGTGAACTCCACAAGCGCTCAACGGGTAAATCCTTGTATATCTTGGATGAACCAACGACTGGTTTGCATACAGAAGATATTGCCCAGTTATTAAAAGTTTTGGCACGCTTCGTCGATGATGGAAATACCGTACTGGTCATCGAGCATAATCTTGATGTGATTAAGACTGCGGATCACATCATTGACCTAGGACCAGAAGGCGGTGTTGGTGGCGGTATGATTATCGCAACGGGCACACCAGAAGAAGTCGCTGTAAACGAAGCTAGCTATACAGGCCAGTATTTGAGAGGGAAGTTGTATCCAAGATCTTAGGACTATATCTGATCATTGCAGATAGGTACTGAATCAGATTGGTAGGTGTATGAAAAGGGGGAATCGAGATGAAGGTCGATGTATCGGAGCTACAAAAAGGTGTCATTCAAAATAAGTTAATACGACAGACATCCAATTTGAACTTCTATTATTACATGGTGAAATAGCAGAACTATTTAAAGGGTGACCAAGAAAATATGGCAGAAGAATTGGCTGATAGTGCTATTTATTTGCTTGGTATCTCAGAGATGCTGGGAGTAGACCTATCTGAAGAAATATTGAAAAAAATGGCTATTAACGAGAAAAGGGTGTATCATAGAGATGGCACAAAATCGTTGAAAGATGAAACAGACTAGAGCATTGGTTTGGTGGTCGTATGAAGAAATTAAGATTTGATAGTATTGCATTTATTGTTGGCTGCATGTTTTTATTCGTGTATATCATGATGTTTGAGGAGTCATTTTTGACCTTTCCTAAGATACTGTTCACCCTCTATTTTCTAGTGGCTACCATTTGTTTTTCCTTTGTTTTAGACTGCTTTGAAGGGGATAGGAAATGGAAACTTCCAGCTGTTTTTTTACGTTTGATCTATCTAGGTTTGTATGTCATTGCTCCGATTTATTTTATCTACCTTCTAATGAGAGGGAAAGATGAGGACAAAGATACAAATTCCCAGTCTGAGAACCAGTGAAGAGGTAGGCGTAATAGCAGCGTTTTAGTTGACGAACTATTTTTTTATAGTATTATTAGATTGATATCAAGTTTGATCAGACAGCTTGAAAAACAACCAGTGGCTGATTATTTCGGGAAATTTCACTAGAAAGTTAGGTACTCAGATGATGAACAAACGGACTATAACATGGCTACAAATCATTCTCTATTTGCTATCTCCATTTTCAGCTCTTACTTTAGCGAAAAATACGAGTGCTGTTGATCAGTTCTTTCTGGTGATGTTTACTAGTATTGTCCTATCTCAATGGCTTGCGATCCACCTTTTAGGCAAAATAGCTGAAAAATAAAAATGTTGCCTTTATCCTTATTTCCCTAGATGATACACTCTCATGGAGGTTCAGTGCTGACTGAGCCTCTGCTTTTTGCTCGTAAGCAGTCTGCGGACTAGTTTTC
Source organism: Streptococcus handemini (assembly GCF_040984445.1). Taxonomy (NCBI): domain Bacteria; kingdom Bacillati; phylum Bacillota; class Bacilli; order Lactobacillales; family Streptococcaceae; genus Streptococcus; species Streptococcus handemini. The sequence goes on along the minus strand of NZ_JBFRYH010000014.1, from coordinate 2,746 downwards.
TGTGAACGAAGGACGGTTGTGCTACTCCAATTTCCATAATTTTATGTTACAATGATACTAAACAACTCTAAGGAGATAGAAGATGGAACAACGATTAACAAAGCTACGCAATGAACTGCTTGCTCAGGAGCTGCCTGCCCTCCTCATCACGAATTTGAAGAATATTTACTATCTGACAGGTTTCTGGGGATCGGCTGGAACAGTGCTAATCACAGCGGAACGGCAAGTGTTAATCACCGATGATCGCTATATCACCTATGCTCAGTCTGTGGTCAAGGATTTTGAGGTGGTATCAGACCGAGATGCCCTTTCTGTTGTTGCGACAATCTTAAAAGATAGCAAGGTGAATGAATTAGCCTTTGAAGATGAGGTGTCTGTGGCTTATTATCGAGCTATGCAAGCTGTTTTTGAGGGTATGCACTTGGTGCCTACGACAGATATGGTGATGAATTTGCGGATGATTAAGGATGAGACCGAGATTGCGACTATTCAACATGCCTGCCAGATTTCTGATCAAGCCTTTTTAGACGCTCTGGACTTTATCAAACCAGGTAAAACGGAACTTGAAGTGGCTAATTTCCTTGATTTTCGCATGCGGGAACTGGGGTCTGAGGCCGTATCCTTTGATACCATTGCCGCATCTGGTTATCGCTCTGCTATGCCGCACGGACGTGCGTCCGAGAAGGTCATCGAAGCTGGTGATGCTTTGACCCTTGATTTTGGCTGTATCTACAACCATTACGTGAGCGATATGACCCGGACTATCTACATCGGCTCTGTCAGTGATGAAGAGGCAGAAATTTACCAGACTGTTTTGGAGGCTAACCAAGCCCTAATTACAGCAGCTAAGGCTGGCATGGAATACCGTGAATTTGACGGAGTTCCTCGTCGGGTGATTGAAGCGGCTGGCTATGGACCGTACTTTACACATGGGATTGGTCATGGTATGGGGCTTGATGTCCATGAAATTCCTTACTTTAGACAAACTGCAACAGACAAGATTCAAGCTGGTATGGTCTTGACCGATGAGCCAGGGATTTATTTGGAAGGTAAATATGGTGTCCGGATTGAGGATGATCTCTTGATTACAGAAACAGGTTGTAAAATCTTGACCCTAGCACCAAAAGAATTGATTGTTATTTGAGAAATCAGCCAATTTGTGATAGAATAAAACGAATAATAAAATAATGAAGAGGTAATCATAAACATGATTGATGCAAGTAAATTAAGAGCAGGTATGACATTTATTACACCAGACGGGAAACTTCTCCGAGTATTGGATGCGAGCCACCACAAACCAGGTAAAGGAAATACCATCATGCGTATGAAATTGCGCGATGTTCGTACAGGTTCAACTTTTGACACAACTTACCGTCCAGATGAAAAATTTGAGCAAGCCATTATTGAAACACGCGTGGCAACCTACCTTTACCAAATGGATGATACAGCTTACTTCATGGATACAGAATCCTTTGATCAATATGAAATTCCAGTAGCAAGTGTCAAAGAAGAATTGCTCTACATTCTTGAAAATTCAGAAGTGAAAATTCAGTTTTACGGAACAGAAGTGATTGGTGTGACTGTTCCAACTACGGTTGAATTGGTCGTTGCTGAAACACAACCTTCTATCAAGGGTGCGACAGTTACTGGTTCAGGAAAACCTGCGACAATGGAAACAGGACTTGTGGTGAACGTACCAGATTTCATCGAAGCTGGTCAAAAATTGGTGATCAACACAGCAGAGGGAACATACGTATCACGTGCTTAATCGCATTCCTCTTAGAAAGGATTTCTCATGACAAAAGAAAATGTAGGTGAAATTGTGATTGCGCCTCGCGTGTTAGAAGTGATTACAGGAATTGCTTCTGCAAAGGTAGAGGGTGTGCATTCTCTTCATAACAAAAGTGTAAGAGATGGATTATCAAAGACAGCCTTAAATCGTGGAGTCTATCTCCAAACAGATGAAGCGGGCGAAGTGACGGCAGATATCTATGTCTATTTGGAATATGGTGTGAATGTACCGACAGTATCGATGAATATTCAACGTGCGGTCAAAACAGCTGTTGCAAACTATGCGGATGTCACAGTGAAGACAGTGAATATTCATGTGGATGGTATCGTGCCAGATAAAACACCAAAACCAGACTTAAAGGACTTGTTTGGTGAGGACTTCTTAGATGAAGAATAAGCAAAACGAATCACGGCATTATTTGCGTCAATGTGCGCTTCAGGCGATTGTATCCTTGGAGTTTGGGCAGGAACCTGTCCAAGCGGCCCAATTTGCCTATCTTTATGACCATGAAGACGAGCAAGAAGTGGAAATTCCGCTCTTTCTGCTAAATCTGGTGACAGGAGTCGCAGATGTACAAGATGAGATTGATGTTCAATTGGCGCCACGTTTGAAAGCAGGTTGGACCTTGGATCGCTTGACCTTGATTGATAAAAATATTATGCGTTTGGGGCTCTTTGAAATCTTGTATTTTGAAGAAACACCAGATCGTGTAGCCGTCAACGAAGCGATTGAACTGGCCAAAGAATTTTCAGACCCTGCCTCTGCAAAATTCATCAACGGTGTCTTAAGTCAGTTTATCAGAAAAGAAGAAGCCTAAGTGGCTTCTTTCAGATTGAAGACAAAGTCCATAGAATTCATTTTCTAAGGGCTTTTCTTTATAAATAGGAGTATAATGAAAGTATCTCATATGAGGAGGATAAGAGCTATGCTTCATAAAGAACAACCAGAATATAA
>NZ_JBFRYH010000013.1:0-37417 GCF_040984445.1 Streptococcus handemini | reverse complement strand
TCTTTTTGGTGTATAATAGTGTTGCATCTCAGAGTCTTTCTAATTGTTGTTGTGGTGATTACAATTATATCTCTCTGAGATGTTTTTTAATACCCTTGACTGGCTAACTTCATTTTAGAACTTTCGATGTAGTGCTAATCTACATTTTTTCTTATTTTTGAGCAAAAACTCTTGCAAATGATTCAAAAGTATGATAGTATGAATGAGGTTTGAAAAAACTGACCTAAGACAGTAGGGGAGCCAGACTCATAAATATCCTACCGAGGCACAAAACGGATAGAAAACGTATTTGTACTTTCGTGTCTAGGTTTGGCGCGTTTTTTTATTGGAACAAGCTCAAACCCAAAATAATAACGGAGGTAAAACACTAATGAGTGAAGCTATTATCGCTAAAAAAGCAGAATTAGTTGATCAAGTTGCTGAGAAGATGAAAGCTGCCGCATCTATCGTAGTTGTGGATGCACGTGGTTTGACAGTTGAGCAAGATACCGTTCTTCGTCGTGACCTACGTGGAAGCGAAGTTGAGTACAAGGTTATCAAAAACTCAATCTTACGTCGTGCAGCTGAAAAAGCTGGTCTTGAAGAACTTGCATCAATTTTTGTTGGACCATCTGCGATTGCATTTTCAAATGAAGATGTTATTGCACCAGCAAAAATCTTGAACGACTTTGCTAAAACAGCTGAAGCCCTTGAAATCAAAGGTGGTGCCATCGAAGGTAAAGTTTCTTCTAAAGAAGAAATCCAAGCCCTTGCAGCATTGCCAAACAGAGAAGGTATGCTTTCTATGCTCTTGTCTGTACTTCAAGCTCCAGTTCGCAACGTTGCATACGCTGTCAAAGCTGTTGCAGAAAGCAAAGAAGACGCTGCTTAATGCGTCAACGCGTAGCCTAGTGCTACAACCATCTATTATTTAATAAAAACAAAACTATTTGGAGGAAATAACAATGGCATTGAACATTGAAAACATTATTGCTGAAATTAAAGAAGCTTCAATCCTTGAGCTTAACGATCTTGTAAAAGCTATCGAAGAAGAATTTGGTGTAACTGCGGCTGCTCCTGTAGCTGTTGCTGCAGCTGGTGCTGCTGATGCTGCAGCTGCTAAAGATTCATTCGACGTTGAATTGACATCTGCTGGTGACAAAAAAGTTGGCGTTATCAAAGTTGTACGTGAAATCACTGGTCTTGGTCTTAAAGAAGCGAAAGAACTTGTTGATGGAGCACCTGCATTGGTTAAAGAAGGTGTTGCAACTGCAGAAGCTGAAGAAATCAAAGCTAAATTGGAAGAAGCTGGAGCTTCAGTTACTCTTAAATAAGAAGCCCATAGCAATTTGAGAGCGGAAACCCGATTTACCAGTCTTTTAGACCCTATAGCGATTTGAAGAAACTGATAAATTGATTTGGTTTCCTGCCAAAAATCCTGCCAAAAAAAGTTTGGCAGGATTTTTGATTTATAAAAAAGTTGATGTAGTTGTCAACTCTATATTAAACTAGATAAATTTTCGATGTGAGCGAGAACATTTTAATAAGTGTTCTCGCTTTTTTTATTTTGAGGAGGAAGAAATGATAAATGAGAACACCGCTCGTCATAGTGTGATTGCGTATATCATGCTGAAGATGAATATTAAGTGGGACAAAGCTCAAACAATCTTAGAAGAATTAGAAACGAGAGGATTAGTTAAATGGACCGCACATCAAAAGGAGGAAACTCATGAAACGAATCAGCGCTAATCACTATCAAACGTCAGAGCGTTATTATAAACTGCCAAAAATCTTATTTGAGAGCGAACGATATAAGGATATGAAGCTAGAAGTCAAAGTGGCTTATGCTGTCTTAAAAGACCGTTTGGAACTATCTCTTAGCTCAGGTTGGATTGATGAAGATGGGGCTATCTATCTGATTTACTCAAATAGTAGTTTGATGGAGTTGTTAGGCTGCTCCAAGTCTAAATTGTTAACCATCAAAAAGTCGTTAAGAGACTTCGGTTTGATTGAGGAAGTCCAACAGTCGTCTAGTGAAAAAGGACGGTTGGCCAATAAGATTTATCTAGGAGAACTAGAGTATGATCAGACCCCCGTCATAAATTCAGCCAGGGGTAGTGTTAAAAAAACACAGGGCCAGTCTCAAAAACAGCCGGGGCCAGTCTTAAATTCAGCCCCTAGTGAGACTGAAGATAGTGAGACTAATAGGAGTGAAACTAAAGATAGTGATTTTATGTTAGAGGATGAGGAGGATAGGGATTCCCAATTCTTGAAACGAAAAGTAGAAAAAGTGACTCAGTATGACAAAGACTATATCTGGGGCTTGGTTCATACTCAACTGCGAAAAGAAGGCTACACACAAAGTGCTGCTGATGGGGCTATGCTTCACTTTGAGAAGCGCTATGAGCTAGCTCTAGTCCATATGCGATTTGCTAGGAGCGCAGAGATGATTGCGGACTATGTCTTTAATGGGATACTTGTTGAAACCAATAAGGAGCTAAGAAGGAGTACGAGGGATGATTGATTGGATATTAGCGGTGATTGTGTTGATTTCATTGGTGTATACGGTCTTTGAAATCATCAGGTTAGAAACTAAAGCTGGATTGTTTGAAGAGGAGGAATGATGAAATTTTTAGATTTATTTGCGGGGATTGGTGGCTTTCGGATGGGAATGGAAGCTGAGGGCCATGAATGTGTTGGCTTTTGTGAGATAGATCAATTCGCAAGAAAATCCTACAAAGCCATTTATGAAACGAAAGGAGAGATAGAATTTCATGATATTAGACAAGTCACAGACCAAGACTTTAGACAACTTAGAGGGCAAGTGGACATCATCTGTGGGGGCTTCCCTTGCCAAGCATTTTCACTCGCAGGCAGACGATTGGGATTTGAGGACACTAGGGGAACTCTCTTCTTTGAAATTGCTCGAGCGACCAAACAAATCCAACCACGTTTTCTATTCCTTGAAAACGTCAAGGGCTTACTCAGTCACGACAAGGGAGAGACATTCCGAACAATCCTCGCCACGTTGGATGAATTGGGGTATGATGTTGAATGGCAAATCCTTAACAGTAAAGATTTCGGGGTTCCCCAAAACAGGGAGCGGGTCTTTATTATCGGACATGCTAGAAGATACCGTCCCCGATTCCTATTTCCTCTCAGACGAGAAGGTAGCCCAACTGGTCTTAAACGACTAGGCAATGTCAATCCGTCAGGAAAAGGGATGAATGGGGAGGTTTATTTATCAAGTGGGTTATCACCAACTCTAACGAGAGGTAAAGGAGAAGGTGCTAAGATTGCGATACCTGTTTTAACCCCAGACAGACTAGAAAAGCGCCAGAATGGGCGGAGATTTAAGGGCAATCAAGACCCTATGTTTACCTTGACTTCTCAAGACAAACATGATGTTGTTGTCGCAGGAACCTTGCCAACGACCTTTGTTCAAACAGGACGAGTTTATGAGGTGTCGGGTCTATCTCCGACTCTCACCACCATGCAGGGAGGAGACAAGGTCCCTAAGATTCTCTTACGAGAAGAACTCCCCCATTTGAAAATTAGGGAAGCCACAAAATTGGGGTACGCTAAGGCCACAATCGGCGATTCCGTCAACCTTGCTTACCCAGAGTCCACCAAACGTAGGGGACGAGTTGGAAAATCCATCGCAAACACTCTAACGGCTTCAAGCAACATGGGAGTGGTGGTTGCTGCTTTGGAATACCGTAATGACAAGTGGTATGAGGTGACAGGTATTCTCATGGATGACAAGCTCTATCGCCTGCGAATCAGACGACTCACTCCTAGAGAATGTTTCAGGCTCCAAGGATTCCCAGATTGGGCTTTTGAGAAAGCTGAAAGCGTCTCCAGTAAGAGCCAATTATATAAACAGGCTGGAAATAGCGTCACAGTGCCTGTTATTCGAGCCATTGCCGAAGAGTTTAGAAAGATAGAGGAAGAAGAACATGAAATTACTACATAAACAAAGTATTTTAGGCTTACAGGAGTTGGATGAAGCGATTCATCATGCCGAAATGGATCATCTTATGTTAACGATTCTAGAATTGCCCAACTATGACTGCGACATCTTTGTGACATTTGAAGATGAAGCTCACAAGGAGAAAAAGGAGCCTCTAGCTTTTGAATCCAATATACACCAGATTTTTGATGTTGTGGAAACACAAGACATCAAAAATGGGGTCGATGCTTTTTTGACATCAGACCATCATTTAGCCTTCAGGGCCTATGGTCAAGGCTATACAGCCGAGGGAAAAGATGGGCTACTTACAACTCTGATTACCGTCAAGTGTTATGGTGAAGGCATGACTCCCATTGACATGAGTAAGATTCTTGTTGCTTCTACACAAACCTTGGACCAGCCACAGATCTTGTGAGGAGTTTTTATGCTTGAAATTTACCTAGGAAGAAATACCAAACGAAACGAGCGTATTATCCATTTTTTAGAGACTTACGGAGTTGCCTATACCTGTATAGAACCCTCTCACATCACTAAAGAGACGATAGTCAATCTCTTTTCGAAAACCAGTGATTGTTTTGACCTCTTATCACCGTCTTTCTTACGTTATAAACGCCAAAACAAGATGCGTTTGAATGAACTGGTTCATTTAGTACTTCAAGGGCCTGAACAGAACCTTCGGTTGCCTTTGATTGTCTGTAAGGGGCAGGTCTATCCTGATCTAACGATAGAAGAGATGCGAACCTTTCTACCAAGAGAGGTAAAACGTCAGTTTTATCAAGCTAGTCTCTTGACACAAGTGACATCATAAGGAGAGAGTATGAACGAACGCTTTTGGGAGAATTTAGAAGTCCTTGTTTCAGAAAAAGACCTCACTTGGGCAAGTTTGGCGCGGCTCATGTTTAAGGGACAGTATGTCTATCCCAGTGAATTTAATCGCCTTTATCAAACCTTCCGCCATTATCGGTCACATCGTCTCATGCCACAAACCAAGTGGGTTGAGAGAATCGTAGTGGTTTTAGGCATTGATTACGAAGATTTGTTCAGGAGGTAGAAATGATACGACTATTGATTGTATATGGAGCTATTCATATCAATGTGCTCTTAGTGAGTCTGTTTTTAGCAGGATATTTGGAGGTAGAGTTGTTATTGTTTTTACAAGTGGGTTTTCTAGCAGTCATGAGTTGGGACTGGCTCCATTATGGGAAAGGATTTTACCCTATTTCATGGAAAAAGAGAATGGTATGGATTCTCTTAAGCCTTGTCTTCATGGTGTTTGTATCCCTTTTGGTGAGGTTGTTCGCTATAGAAGTGTCACAAAATCAAGAAACGTTGATGACTGTACAAAGGGAGGTTTCATTTGTATCCTTTCTGTTGTTTTTGGTGAATGCCAGTATTGTAGAAGAATACTGTTACCGAGAACTCTTGTGGGAGCGATTAATTAATCCGCTAGCTCAGATAATTGTAACGAGCCTTCTTTTTGCCTTCGCTCATCATCCTTCTAGTCTAGCTACTTGGCTGAGTTATGGGAGCTTGGGGTTAACGCTTGGCATGGTTCGCCTAAAAACAGATAATCTAACCTCTATCTTTCTTCATGTTGCTTGGAATGGTCTTGTTCTGAGTCTTTCTCTGATGTGATACACAAATCAAGGGTGCTTTCGTATGATGAGACTACCCTTGATGTTTTGTTAGGGGAATAAAAAAGCAGAAAGGAAGTCTGTGATGTCATCAGAACAACAGGAGAGACAAGCAGTTCAGTATGCCGAGAGGACGACCCTCTTTACCGTCAGAATCCTCTTAAAACTCCTCGAGTGGTCGCTAAGACACGCCCTAGCCCAGGATTCTGCCTACAAGATTGGGGTTCAAAAACTAGAAGAACTCCTCCAAAGTCCCTATGCTATTGAATCCCTCAATATCTCAAAAGACATCTTAGATAAGCCAGTTGACAGGGAAAAATTCAAGGAAATGATGGAGTCTGAACAGCTTCCCATTGCGATTAGCTGGCAAGGAGACTATCTTCATTTTTATGCCAAGGATAAGTCTCTTTTAGACAAACACTTGGATCAATTGTTACAGAAGTTAGTCTCTCATCCAGAAAAGCTGGAAGGTTTGACATTTGATAAGACCTTGGATGAGGAAATCGAAAAGGCCAAAGAACACATTCTTCTGACTGAGCCTCGTGCTGTAAGAAGCAAGGAGGTCAGCCTCTGATGTACTCAGGTAAAAAAGCGATTGCTTTTGGGGTCGTAGGTATAGCCTTTGGTTATTTCTGTCATCGCTTGACCTTGCTTTATGATAGTCTCCCCAATCAACTACCCTTGGAACGTTTGACTTATCTGTTAGGTGAGGGTCAAAATGAGGTGTTTCATCCCTTATGGCAGATGGACTTTACGACAAACTCTTTTTTAGCCTTCCTCTTTGGCTGCTTGACAATGGGCTTCGTCTATCTCTATGTCTCAACTGGTCAAAAGGTCTACCGAGAAGGGGCAGAGTATGGGTCGGCACGTTTTGGGACCAGTAAAGAGCGACAATCTTTTTGCAGTAAAAATCCATTGAATGATACCATCTTGGCGCAAGATGTCCGCTTAACGTTATTGGAAAAAAAGAAACCACAGTTTGACCGCAATAAGAATCTTGTTGTCATTGGTGGGTCAGGGGCAGGGAAAACCTTTCGCTTTGTCAAACCCAATCTGATTCAGCTCAATTGTTCTAACATTGTCGTGGACCCCAAGGATCACTTGGCTGAAAAGACAGGCAAACTCTTTTTAGAAAATGGCTATCAGGTGAAAATCTTAGATTTGGTCAATATGACTAATTCAGACGGTTTTAATCCTTTTCGTTATGTCGAGACAGAAAATGACTTGAACCGCATGCTTACGGTTTATTTCAATAACACGAAAGGAAATGGCAGTCGCAGTGATCCCTTTTGGGATGAGGCCTCCATGACCTTGGTGCGGGCGCTTGCTTCTTACTTGGTGGATTTTTATAGTCCACCAGGCAGTTCAAAACAAGAACGAGATGCTAGGAAGAAACGTGGCCGTTACCCAGCCTTTTCCGAGATTGGAAAACTGATCAAACTGCTTTCTAAAGGAAACAATCAAGACAAGAGTGTGCTTGAAGTCTTATTTGAAAACTATGCCAAGAAATATGGAACAGAGAATTTCACCATGCGAAATTGGGCAGATTTTCAAAACTATAAGGACAAGACCTTGGATTCCGTGATTGCGGTGACAACCGCTAAGTTTGCCATTTTTAACATTCAGTCAGTCATTGACCTCACCAAGCGTGATACTCTTGACTTAAAGACGTGGGGAACCAAGAAGACCATGGTTTATCTCGTCATTCCAGATAATGATACGACCTTTCGCTTTCTGTCAGCCCTTTTTTTCTCAACAGTCTTTTCAACCTTGACCAGACAAGCGGATGTAGACTTTAAAGGGGCGTTACCCATTCATGTGCGAGCCTACTTGGATGAGTTTGCGAACTGTGGTGAAATTCCAGATTTTGCGGAACAAACGTCAACCGTGCGCTCGAGAAACATGAGTCTGGTCCCTATCCTCCAAAATATCGCCCAACTTCAAGGGCTCTATAAGGAAAAAGACGCTTGGAAAACGATTTTAGGAAACTGTGATAGCTTACTTTATTTGGGAGGAAATGACGAAGAGACCTTCAAATTCATGAGTAGCCTCTTAGGCAAACAAACCATTGATGTGCGAAATACCAGTCGTTCCTATGGACAAACAGGTTCTGGTTCTTTATCTCACCAGAAGATTGCCCGAGACCTCATGACCCCAGATGAAGTGGGAACCATGAAACGAGATGAGTGTTTGGTGCGAATCGCAGGGGTTCCTGTCTTTAAGGCGAAGAAGTATGTGCCCTTTAAACACAAAAATTGGAAGTTCTTGGCTGATACAGAGACTGATGAACGTTGGTGGAATTATCAGATTGATCCCTTAGGAGAAAAAGACCTTCTGGATGTCTCTGACCATAAGGTCAGGGATTTAACCAAAGAAACAACATTATATTAATAGAAATGAGGAAATAGATGGATCAAAAATTAACAGGCTTTGTCTATGGGGTGGATGCCAGCTCCATGTTTTCACAGGCCATGGCTCTTTTACAGAAGGGCTTGGTGGCTGTTGGTGCTTTTTTAGTGGTCATGGGCATTATCAACCTAGCGACCAATATCAAGGACGGCGGACCAGGAGTCCGCAATGCCATTTTAGAAATTGTGGGTGGTGTTATGGTTGGTGCCGCAGGTGCCTTTGTGACCCAGATTACAATTTAGGAGGACGAGGGATGACATGATAAACACACTATCTTCCGCTTTTGTTTTTTTAGCGTCTGAGAAAATTTCGAGTGATAGCCTCTTTGAAGGCTTCGATGTGGATTTAGAATCAACAGCCAATCTCATCAAATCCCTGGCAGACTATAACCCGACTGTTTGGTCTTACATGACTGCTATTACAAAAGGGATTATGGAGCCTTTAGGGGTGGCTATTTTAGCAGTTGTTCTTGTCCTAGAATTTTCGAAGATGGCTAAGAAAATTGCAGGATCAGGCGGAGCCATGACGGTTGAAGCCCTTGCCCCTATGATTGTCAGCTACATCATGGTAGCGATTGTGATTACCAATACTACTGTGATTGTGGAAGCGATACTAGCTGTTGCTTCCCATGTGATTGAACAGGTGGCAGGAGTAGTGTCCCATGGGGGAACAACCTATGAGACCATTTCAGGCCTCAAGGGGTCAGGAATTGTTGGGAAAATGATTGTGGGCCTCTTTGCCATTCTAATCTGGTTGATTCGTGTGGCAAGTGCCATGGTGGTCAATCTTCTTATCACCATTCGCTTTATCCAGCTCTACCTCATGATTCCGTTTGCGCCTGTGACCATCCCTAGCTTTCTCAGTGATGAGTGGAGAAGTATTGGAATCGGCTACCTGAAAAATATGATGGTCTATGCCCTACAAGGAGTTTTGATTTTCTTAATCGTCTCCCTTGTTCCCCTTTTTGAATCAGCTGGAAAACTTGCTGTCGCAAATGAGGCAGGGATCATGGAAACCTTAGCTGTCATGATTGGTGGTTTGGTACAGGCCATTTTACTCATCATTGCCTTAGTTGGCAGTCAACGCACCGCCCGAAGTATCTTGGGCATGTGAGAGTAGGATAGCTTAAATAGTCCAGTGGACTATTTAAGGCTGTTTCTTGAAAACGAATAAGAAACAAAGTACTGTTTACAGTCGATTTCGTTGTCCTACCTCCGCAAGGACGACTAGAACTGTCATAGCTAGGAACTAGCGTAGAGAGTTCAGACGTCTACTGCGTCAACATCATGAAACCATTCAAACTGGACTGAGATTTCCATCTTGGTCCTTTTATCAAAGAAGGAGCTACTATTTTATGAACACACGTGTCTTTAAGGACATTACCAAAGTACAACACAGGGCTTGGCTAGGTTTTACCACACGACAGGTCATCTTTGTCTTGCCTGCTATAGCTATTACGATTCTTATTTTAGGCTTAAACCTGATTTACTGGCAATTTGGGGATTGGTTTGTCTATGGTTTTGTTTTTACCGTTACCATCCCCCTTCTCTTATTTGGGGTCTATCGCCCCAATGACCTTCCCTTTGAAATTTATCTCAAGTACCGTGTTCATTATGAAATGACATATAGAGAACGTACCCTTACTGGACAGAAAGGAGTTTACCGTGACAAAACAAAAACACTTCATGAAACCAAAGACCTCTTCTAAGGGGAAAAAGACTAAAAGAGAAGTCTTACCCTCAACCGTCAATACCCTAGCCTATCAAGGGCTCTTTCCCAATGGCCTCATGCAGGTGACACCAGACTATTTCTCCCAAACCTATCTCTTAGGTGATGTCAATTACCAGACAGTTGGTTTAGAAGAGAAGGGAGCGATTATTGAAGGATATTCAGACTTAATCAACTCACTTGATGACAAGACTAACTTCCAATTAACCATTTTTAACAAGAAGGTTAATTTAGAGAAGTTTCGACAAGATGTCTTGTATCCCTACCATGAGGATGGCTTTGACACCTACCGTGAGGAGCTCAACCGTATTATGGAGAATAACCTAGAAGCAGGCGAAAATAACTTCTCTTCGATGAAGCTTATCTCCTTTGGCAAGTCAGACCAAAATCCCAAACTAGCTTATCGTTCCTTATCTCAAATTGGAGAGTATTTCAAGAGCGGTTTCTCTGAAATCGAAGCTAGCTTTCGTCTTTTGTCGGGGGAAGAACGGGTGAATCACTTGGCAGATATGTTGCGGGGAGAGAACCATCTGCCTTTTACTTATCAAGACCTAGTTTGGTCTGGACAAACCACCAAGTACTTTATTGCCCCAACCAGTCTTTCCTTTAAAAACAAGAACCATATAGAGATAAAAGATAGACTCCTTCAAATTGTCTATGTGAGGGATTATGGGATGGAGTTAGGGGACAAGTTTATCCGTGAGTTGATGCAGTCGGATTTGGAAGTGATGATGAGTCTCCATGCCAAAGGATCCGCCAAGTCAGAAGCCATGAAAAAACTAAGAACCAAAAAGACCCTCATGGAGTCACAAAAAATTGGGGAACAACAGAAGATGGCAAGAAGTGGCGTTTACCTCGAAAAAGTCAGTCAGGTGCTTGAAACCAATATTGATGAAGCAGATGAACTACTGAAAACCATGATGCAAACAGGCGATAAGCTCTTTGACACCCTCTTTTTGATTGGTGTTTTTGCGGATACCGAAGACCAAATGAAACATTCGCTTGACATCATCAAGCAAGTGGCAGGCTCAAATGACCTAGTGATTGACAATCTGACCTATATGCAAGAAGCTGCCTTTAACAGTCTATTACCCTTTGGCAAGAACTATTTAGAAGGCGTCTCTCGTTCTCTCTTGACCTCAAACATTGCGGTCAACTCTCCTTGGACCTCAGTAGATATACAGGATAAGGGAGGAAAGTTCTATGGGATTAATCAGATTTCAAGCAATATCATCACCATTGATCGTGGGAAATTGAACACGCCATCAGGCCTAATTCTAGGGACATCAGGAGCTGGAAAAGGAATGGCCACCAAGCATGAAATCATTTCGACCAAGCTGAGAGAAGTGAATGAGAACACAGAAATTATTGTGGTAGATCCCGAAGCAGAGTACAGTATCATCGGTCAAGCCTTTGGTGGAGAGAGTATTGATATTGCGCCTGACTCCACCACTTTCTTAAATGTTCTTGATTTATCAGATGAGAATATGGATGAAGATCCGGTCAAGGTCAAATCGGAATTTCTCCTATCCTTTATTGGAAAGCTCTTGGACCGTAAAATGGATGGTCGAGAAAAGTCCATTATTGACCGAGTAACACGCCTCACCTATAAGCACTTTGAAGAACCTTCCTTAGTCGAGTGGGTCTTTGTCCTCTCCAAACAACCTGAACAAGAAGCGAGAAATTTAGCCCTTGATATGGAGCTTTATGTGGAAGGCTCACTTGACATCTTCTCGCATAGAACCAACATCAAGACGGATAGTAATTTCCTCATTTACAATGTGAAAAAGCTGGGGGACGAATTGAAACAAATTGCCCTTATGGTGATTTTTGATCAGATTTGGAATCGGGTGGTTAAGAACCAGAAATTAGGGAAGAAAACCTGGATTTATTTTGATGAGATGCAGCTCCTCTTGCTTGACAAGTATGCCTCTGACTTCTTTTTTAAACTCTGGAGCCGAGTTCGGAAGTATGGGGCAACCCCAACGGGGATTACGCAGAATGTGGAGACTCTACTTCTTGATGTCAATGGCAGACGCATTATCGCTAATAGCGAGTTCATGATTCTTCTAAAACAAGCCAAGAACGACCGAGAAGAATTGGTTCACATGCTTGGCTTATCCAAAGAACTGGAAAAATACTTGGTCAACCCTGAAAAGGGAGCAGGTCTCATTAAGGCAGGCTCAACGGTTGTTCCCTTTAGAAATAAAATTCCACACCAAACCAAACTCTTTGACATCATGAGTACAGACCCAGAGAACATGAGGAGCTAAGATGAAAGAGGATAAAACCAAACTAAAACATGCTCGCACAACCTTTCAAAGTAGTCTCAAAGCAAGCCGTATCCATTACCGTAGAGAAAAGAAAGACTTACAAAAGACCCTTCCTAAGAGACGCTTTCTCATGAGACGAGCGGAAAAAGAGGAGAGGCGAGAAAAGAAAAAAGTTCTCAGCCAAGCCTTTCAAGAGGAAAAAGAAGCGACCACAGAGACCTTTCAGGAAGCTATCCGTTATGTCTCCCCTCAGTTTTTAAAAGTTAGGGAAATGAGAAAGTACCGCCTCCCTCAAGCCAGACAGCGCCTAGCAGTAGCGAGAAAACACTTGGCAGAAGTGAAGTTGGAGGAGAAGAAGATTATCAATCCTAAGTTTGCCTATCACCAAAACCAAGAAGTACCAGCCACATCACGATTTCAATTCAAGCGAGAAAAAACACTCAAAAGACTGGAAACTGAAAAAGAGCTAACTTCCGCTAAACATGAGATTAAGCACCTAAAAACGGCCTACAAAGCGAAGAAGGTTTCCACCAAAGTCAAACGAGGGTTGGGTTTTATTGCTTTAGAAGCTGTTCGAGGCGACCTTTATGACAATTCCATTCCAGGAGGAGGAGATGGGATGGGTTATGCCTATGGCCAATGTACGTGGGGAGTTGCGGCACGCATCAACCAATTAGGACTAAAACTCAAGGGCAGAAATGGAGAGAAAATCCCTATTATTAATACCATGGGGAATGGTCAAGATTGGGTGAGAACAGCAGCAAGTCTCGGTGGAGAGACAGGTGCAATACCGAAGGCAGGAGCCATACTCTCCTTTTCGGGAGGTAGTCATGGTTCTGATGCAGCATACGGGCATGTGGCGTTTTTGGAGAAAGTGTATCCAGACGGTTCATTTCTTATTTCAGAAACCAATGTCAATGGCAACCCCAACTACACCTTCCGTAGAATATCAGGTGTGGATAGTACACTCAGTTTTGCTTATACGACGAAATAAAGATGGCTGAACAAAGAAAAAAAGATGTGACAAAATCGTTAGTGTGAGTCATTGTTTATATAACGTAACCAAAAGACCCCTTGGTATTTCTACCAAGGGGTCTTTTTCGAGGAAAATATAAGATTGATATTCTCCAACGCTCATAAGAGCAATTCTATTTTCTACATTTATTCTAGTATATTTATAGTGAGATGTCAAGAAAAAGCACTAATTTATTTAAAAATGATAAGATGATTCTGTAAAAATAAATTTTTTCCAGTCTTTTAAATTGGGATTCCCCATTCTAGTTAGTAGACGAGAATTCAAATCAAAATCTGGCGATTTGAAACATTTATTGTTTCGATAAATAATTGCATTGATTTGTTTTTTTAGAGGCTTCGTACTTTCAAAATAATTAACAATTTGTAGAGCATCAAATAGAGATAAAACAGAAGATGGTGTTCCTGTTTCAGATGGTGTTAAGTTAAATAATGATACTAAGTTTGCATTTAATTTAATATACTTTGGAGATTGATAGCGATATACTAATGATCCATGAGCACAGAAATTTCGAAGTGATTTGATAATATCAAACATATTTAAAAACTCATTTCGATGAAAAAGCGGTATACTAAAGTCTTTCATTACCTTCTCTAGTACACTGGGTTTTAGGTAATGTAGTAAGCAGATGACCTCACCTAACGTCATTGTCTCAATTGCGACCCAGAAAGGCACTGCAACGTTAGGGTGATAAGTATACTTTGGAGTTTGACCTGTTCGAAAAGTTGTTATACCAAACTGACTAGTGTAACGCGAATCTGTATAAAATTGATAGTTAATATGATCATTTTCATTTATTAATTTTGTAAGATAAAAAGGTTTAAACAAAATAAAATTATCAAAATCAGAATAGATTCTTTTGTTTTGGTAGTTGACAAAGGGATAGTTGTTAGCAAACTGACTATTTATTGGATTTACATAATTTGATTTTAATGTATAGTTCATGGTGTCACTTATTGTTAAACAGTAAGTTTGTGTGAAGTGGTGGGCCACTGAATTTTTTAATTTTGATTCAATATTATCTAATATCTCCAGAATAGTAGCTGCTAATTTTTTATTAAATTTATAAATTGTAATAAAATCTTCCAAGGTTACTTTGTTGAACTGTTTGGGATTCTTGCTCGAAAGCAAAAGATTTTCCATGCCATTGAACAAATTAAAGTAATTATATTTTATGAGGGCATTATCGAGTTCTGTATCCTCAAATTGCAAGTTTCGATCATGTAATTTCTGTTTTAAGGATTCACGCCCTTCACTTTGTTTAATAGCCATGTGTTACTCCATATCAATAATATCTTATTTTTAAGTATACCATATTTTCTGTGTCATTTTGTCATTCTTCATTATTTAGGTTTGTTTTACACAAAAATTGGCTTGAAGTTCTGTGATACCAAAATCAATCCTTCTTTTTTATGATGGGGAAAGAGTGTCATCAAGTCTGACTTTATGTTTCTCCTAATTAAATGAAAGAAGGAATGTCTATGACCAACCAATGGACTTGGGAAATACGACAACTGCTCATGAAACAGCCCAACAATTGAATCAAGCAGAGGCAGATGCGGCGAAAGTGGATAGTACCATGAGTTTTGCTTATACGACGAAATAAACCACAAAATTTCTTAGAAATTTTTTCCTTTTTACTTGAAAAGAGACTTCAAATAGGTTATACTGGATGCGTAGATAACAAGAGTATTTACTAAGCGTTAAGCATTATTGGTCGGTTGGTTTGACTGGTGATGTTAGCTTTAGTAGGGTTGTGTGTGGACACCTCGAGCCAACAATGAAAACACTCGTTTAAAGGATTCGTAAGAATCCTTTTTTCGTAGAAAGGCTACTATGAATGGCGACTTATTAAAATTAGCTGCTAGAAATTTTGAACCCTTATTAAACAAGAAAATTACGATTAAACTTGGAAGAAAAGGTCAGAAAACTATTTTGGATATACTATTTTCAAAAGATCATTTCTTTCACTTAGCTGGACTTCATAAACTTAGTGATATACATTTTGAACACAAAAAATCATCTATGGTTTTTGATGATATTTTAGATAATAAGATTGAGTTTGGCTTGTTAGAATCTTCATCATTTTATGAAACTGAGGGAATTCAGTCACGTTTGGAAATTTTATCGAATCTGTATAGGGGTTTTTCACAACCCAAATTAGTCGTTCGGAAGGCCAAGAATTTTCCAATTAAAGGCAGTAGAATAAAATGGAGTTATTTAGTTGAATTTTACGCTGATGATATTCGCTTAGGAGAATTTTTCATTGATGAATATCGAAATGGTAATTCTAATGAATTTATTGGGGTGAGTATTTTTGAGAAATCTAAAAAAGATTACACAGTGAACCAAACGAAGTTTACAATACTTTCAATCTATGAAACAGATATTGTGTCAGGAAATATAGAGGTTCTTTTCACTAGAATGTAGTTCTCTTAGTATATATAATATCATGTTGTTATCGAATTGGGGCGTACTTGTTACGTCTGGGAGGGTCTGATGCGTCAGTCCTCCTATTTTATTTAAATCTATGTTTAGAAGTTATCGGTGATTGCGGTAGCTTCTTTTTTGTGATACCAAAATCAAGCCTTCTTTTTTATGATGGGAAAAGAGTGACAGATTGTTGCTACTTATCAAAAGAAAAGAAGGACTTTTTATGACCAAACAATGGAATCATCACTTTCTAGTCAATCAGGAAAAAGGCGAAAAGCACGTCTTCCGTAAAAGTAAAAAATACCACACGCTTTGTTCAGTTGCCCTTGGGACAGTGGTTACGGCTGTGGTTGCTTGGGGAGGCTCTGTCGCACAGGCTGATGAAGTGACAACCCCTCTGGAGACTACTATCCAGCGGACAGAAAATCCTGCTACCAATTTACCAGAAGCTCAACCAGATCCCGTTTCTGAACAGTCAGATATCTTAGCTTCAACTGGTCAATCAAGTGGAGCTATTACGGTTACGGTTCCTCACGATACGGTGACGGAAGCAGTAAACAAAGCAAAAGCAGAAGGTGTCAAAACTGTTCAGGACCAACCAACGGACTTGGGAAATACCACAACGGCTCATGAAACAAGTAAGCAATTGGATCAGGCAGAAGTGGATGCGGCGAAACAAGTTGAGGAGATTTCGAAGGTCACAGAAACCTACAAATCGGATGAAGCCACCTATGAACAGAACAAAGCCCGTATCGAAAAAGACAATGCTGAACTTGCCGCTGGTCACAAAGAGGCCAATCAAGTAGGCAATAACCTAAATCAGTCTGTTGATACCACCATTTCAGAATTGAAAGCACGATTCTCAGACGCTAATGTGACGGTTCGTACAGAAGAAGTGTCATCAGGAGATGGGACGGCTGTTTCAGGATATAAGGATTATACAGCCACTGTCACGACAATTGATAAGACCAATAAGGGAAATCTTGCGGACTATCTGACCAAGAAACAAGCCGCAGATGCTATTGTCGAAAACAACCTTGCCATTCAAAAGGAAAATGAAGCAGGACTGGCTAAGGCAAAAGCTGATAATGAAGCTATTACCAAACGAAATAAAGAAGGTCAACAGGCAGTTGATGATGAAAATAAGGCAGGTCAAGCCGCAGTTGACAAGGCAAACAAAGACAAAGAGAAACTAGTCACAGACCGTGCTAGTGAGATTGCCTCGATCACCAAGCGTAACCAAGAAAAAGAAGAAGCTGCTAAGAAAGAAAATGCAGCCATTGATGCTTATAATGCCAAAGAAAAGGAGCGTTACCAACGTGACTTGGCAGCTATTTCAAAAGGAGAAGAAGGCTATATCTCAGAAGCCTTGGTTCAAGCCCTCAATTTGAATAATGGGGAGCCCCAAGCTAAGCATAGTGCAGGGACTCGTAATCCTGACCGTATTATCGCAAGAGGCAATGCCATGCTTGGTGGGTACTCAAAGATTCTTGATTCGACAGGCTTCTTTGTCTATGACCATTTTCAGACTGGGGAAACCTTATCTTTTACCTATCAGAATTTACAGAATGCGAGCTTTGACGGCAAGAAAATTACCAAGGTTGCCTATGATATTACGAATATTATCTCCCCAACTGGCACAAATGCGGTGAAGTTGGTTGTGCCAAATGACCCAACAGAAGGCTTTATTGCTTACCGTAATGACGGAACAGGCAATTGGCGGACGGATAAGATGGAGTTCCGTGTCAAAGCCAAGTATTTCTTAGAAGATGGCAGTCAAGTCACCTTCACAAACGAAAAACCAGGTGTCTTTACCCATTCATCGCTCAACCACAATAATATTGGTCTTGAGTATGTGAAGGATTCATCAGGGAAATTTGTACCAATTCATGGGTCCAGTATTCAAGTGACCAATGAAGGCTTAGCCCGTTCTTTAGGAGCCAATCGTGCCAGTGATTTGAACCTACCAGAAGAATGGGACACAACTTCTAGTCGGTACGCTTATAAGGGAGCGATTGTCTCAACGGTGACTTCAGGCAATACCTACACGGTGACCTTTGGGCAAGGGGACATGCCTACACAGGTGGGAGGAAAGACCTATTGGTTTGCCTTAAATACCCTACCAGTCGCACGAACAGTAACCCCTTATCGTCCTAAACCCCATGTTAAAGTAGAGCTTGAGCCCGTTCCAGAACCGCTAACAGTTGAACCTGAGACCTATACCCCAAAAAGCTTTACCCCAGAGCCTCCTGTGACCTTTACGCCAAAACCGTTGAATAATGTGACTCAGCCCACCTTAACACTCACTAAGGTGACAGAGCCTACAAGACCAACCCCAAAACCCCTACCAAAAGCTCCACAAGTACCAACGGTTCATTACCATGGTTATCGTCTGACAACGACCCCTGCTATTATGAAAGAAGTAGTGAGTAGTGACCAAACCAATATCCATGACAAACAGGTCGCAAAGGATTCTACGGTTATCTATCCCCTCACGGTGGAAGCCTTCTCCCCAAATCGTGCAGAGACCACGAGTCTAATCTTTGAAGATTATTTACCCGCTGGGTATCGCTTTGACAAGGAAAGGACGCAGGCTGAAAATTCGGATTATGAGCTTGCCTTTGACGAGGATAAGAATGTTGTGACCTTGACTGCGAAAGAGGACTTACTTCAAGATGTCAATAATGACTTAACCAAGTCATATCATCTCGCTGCTCCAAAACTTTATGGTAGTGTACAACAGGATGGGGCGACCTATTCCAATAGTTATAAGCTCCTTGTTAATCAGGGGACTTCCAATGCCTATACTATTACTTCCAATATCGTAACGGTGCGTACTCCAGGTGATGGAGATACCACAAGCTATATTGAGCCCCATAAGGAGAATCAAAATGCGGACGGAGTCGTGATTAATAATACGGTGGTTGCACTTGGTACAACTAACCATTACCGTTTGACTTGGGATTTAGACCAATACAAGGGAGATACCTCTTCTAAAGAGACGATTACTAGAGGATTCTTTTATGTCGATGATTACCCAGAAGATGTGCTGGATTTAGTGGAGGATGGTGTGACAATCCAGACCCTTGATGGTAACGCTGTTTCAGGTATGACTGTGAAAGCCTATGCCTCACTTGAAGAAGCCCCGAAAGAATTACAAGAAAAGTTAGCTCACGCTCAGATTTCTCCTAGAGGTGCTTTTCAAGTCTATATGCCAGAGAACTCTCAAGCCTTCTATGACCAGTATGTCAAAACAGGAACCTCCTTACAGATTTTGACCAAAATGAGGGTGAAAGACAGTCTCTACGGTAAGACGACAAGCTACAAAAATAAGGCCTACCAAGTGGATTTCGGAAATGGCTACGAAACGGAAGAAGTGGTTAATAGGCTTGTGACCCCTGAACCTAAGAAACAAAATCTCAATAAAGACAAAGTAGACATCAATGGGAAAGCTATGTTAGTTGGTTCTCAAAACTTCTATACCTTGTCTTGGGACTTGGACCAGTACCAAGGTATTCAGGCAGATAAGAAACAGATTGAAAAAGGCTTCTACTTTGTCGATGACTATCCAGAAGAAGCTGTTTTGCCTGATACTCAGGCTATTCAGATAGTTGATCAGAACGGAAAAGCTGTTTCTGGTATTCGTGTCAATACTTATCAAACGGTATCAGAAGCTCCAAAAGCTCTTCAGGAAGCGTTTGGGAAACGCGGTATCACACCAAACGGTGCTTTTCAAGTCTTTATGGCAGAAGACCCACAAACCTTCTATGAGACCTATGTGACAACTGGTCAAAATTTGACCATTATCAATCCAATGACAGTTCGTGAAGATTTCTATAACTCAGGTAAGTCTTATGAAAATATCGGCTATCAAGTGGATTTTGGGATGGCTTATGAGACCAATACCGTGACCAATCATGTGCCACAAGTAAACCCCCATAAGTCCAATACCAATAAAGAAGGGGTGTCGATTGACGGTAAGACAGTGCTACCAAACACCGTCAATTACTACAAGATTGTTCTAGACTATAGCCAGTATAAGGATATGATGGTGACAGAAGATACTCTAGCTAAAGGCTTTTACATGGTGGATGACTACCTAGAAGAAGTTTTGACACTCAATCCAGATGGTATTCAGGTCATGGATAAGGCAGGAAATCTTGTCAAAGGACTTTCTGTAACAGCCTATGCAAGTCTTGAAGAAGCTCCGAAAGTAGTTCAAGAAGCCATGGCTAAACGTCAGTTTACACCAAAAGGAGCCATTCAAGTTCTAAGCGCTGATAATCCACAAGCCTTTTACGAGACATATGTTAAAACTGGTCAAACCTTAGTGGTGACGTTGCCGATGACCATTAAGAATGAACTGACAAAAACAGGCGGACAGTACGAGAATACGGCCTATCAAATTGATTTTGGAATGGCTTATGTGACAGAAACTATGGTCAATAATGTGCCGAAACTAGAGCCGCAAAAAGATGTGGTCATTGACTTGTCTCACAAAGAAGACAGTCTTGATGGTAAGGAAGTTACTTTGGGACAAGTCTTTAACTACCGTTTGGTTGGCTCCCTTATTCCAGCCAATCGAGCAATACCTCTTAGTGACTATCGCTTTAGCGATGATTACGATGAAGAGTACGATGCCTATAACGGTGTATACAAGGCTTACACCTTGGTCGATGTGACCTTAAAAGATGGAACAGTACTGAAATCAGGAACAGAAGTCACCAAGTACACTCTCCAAGAGGTGGATACACAGACCGGACAGGTCAACATTAGCTTTGATAAAACGTTCCTAGAGAGCTTATCAGATGAGTCAGAGTTCCAAGTAGATGTCTATCTCCAGATGAAGCGGATTGCGGCAGGACAGGTAGAAAATACCTATATTCATACGGTCAATGGGTATGCCATTAGCTCAAACACCGTTAAAACGACTACTCCTGAACCAGAGCCACCAACTCCGAATCAACCAACGCCCCCGCAACCACCTATCCAAACACAAGAACCACCGGTTCCAGCAAGTGTCTTACCAAATACAGGGGAGAGTCAATCGCTCTTGGCACTGGTTGGAGGAGGAATTCTTCTAGGCCTAGCTTATGGGCTTTCTAAACGGAACATGGAGGAAAACTAGATGGAACCAAAAACGATTTACACGCTAGATTCAGACCATGATGGCTTGCTAGACGCTCAGGAACTGGCTTTAGGGACTAATCCTTTTAGTTCTGATACCGATGGTGATGGCAAAACAGACCTTGAAGAAGTAGACCTAGGTAGTCATCCTATCCTACACCAACAAGAGGAGAAAAATTATGACCTGGACCTTTGACACGATGAGAGCCACTCTTTCTGAAATGGCAAGAGAAAACTATGAGGATATGGTCAAAGCCTTTCTAGCTATGGAGTTAAGTGTTCAGAATAAGTCACTCCTTAATCATCTCTATCAGGATTTTATGGCGGTGGATGATTTGTCTTTGGTCAGTGATGAGTTACGAGTAAGAGCGGAGCAGTATCGGGAAGTTCTGAAAGAGGAAATGACGGATTTGTTAGAGAAATTGTACCGAACAGGGGAAGGTTCTAGCTTCATTATGGAGACTATTACCTCTAACAGTATTTCTGACACTCTTGAGCACTATGATGTCTTAGAAGGAGAAGACTATTCAGCCCTAACCCTAGAAACCTTGCAGGACATGATCCAAAAGGATTTGTCTTTAACGAGTCAAGATTATTTTGGAGATGTGACCTACCTTGCTTTCCAAAAGGGCTTACTGGACCAGGCTAGTCCGTTTCTACAAGAATATGTGACACAGCTAGTAGACACCACACTTGAAACGAAAGACCAGAGGACCTTGGTCCTAGACTAAAGCAACGGGCTGAGAGATTCTCTTAGCCCGTTTTTGAATGGAGGTAAGAATGAATCAAGAACAATTATTACACATGTTGCGAGCAACCATTCCACGTGACAAAACGATGTTAGAAACCTTTTTACGTTACCAAGCCGAACATTTTGAGGAGGACTGGGACAGTCTTATTTTGAACTTTTTAACACACAAGGAAGATGTCAAAATACCTATTCAGGTAGTTTACTTTGAAACGGATGTCACAGCTTTTGTGAAAGCGAGTCCCTTTGAAGCTGCCCATGACTTGCTTACTTATACGCAAACTTTTGGCCAAGCTGGTTTAGAGAAACTCCCTCAATTGACGGCAGAGGAGAAAAATTTGGTGATTGAAGTCGCTCTTTTTAACCTTGCCACTCGTTTTCAACTTTTAGACCAAGAGGGAGCCTATCAGTCGATTTCCATTTCTTCTCTTTTAGAAAAAGGCTACGGCGCAAACCTAGTCAATGTGTACCGTGTGGCCAATAATCTGTCTGATCGAATCAGTCGGGATATTGAGCAGTTTCTACTCACCTATGAACCAGAAATTGTGGAAACTCCAAATGAGAATGATGAGGAAATAGAAGTTATTCAAGAGCAAGAGGTAGTCGTTACACCAGAGATTGCCTTTCGGGAAGAAGGTTTTGTCATAATCGCACGTCTCAACGAGGACCTGTCACAGCTGGATTTACGAACGGGTCAAACGGAACACTTACCAGCCTATCAGACTTTAAACTTAACTCAGAAGTTTGAGATATTGAGTCACTTTGACCATATTAGAAATAGCCGTCCCAAACTTCCAAACCTGAGACGCGGGGAGTTTGATGTTGAGATGGAAATGACACCTGTTTATGAAGGGGATACACTCCTGACTTATTTGGAAGCTGATGGAACAATCTATGAACTACAGCGCCCTCTCACGACCATTGAAGAAGCTGTCCTAGGTGAGATTGGACAAACAATTTTAACAGAGAATAGAGAAAGACTGATTAGTTTAGGCATTGCCTTAACAGACTTCGAACCCAGTCAGGTAGGGATTTTGTTAGACGCAGCTGGGCGTTTTCATTTGAAAAATGCGGACCTTGCCTTATTGGGAGGGTATCCAAAAGCAGATGTGACTCAATTAGCCCTTGCGACTGAACTCCTTCAAATGGGACTAACTCATGACAAGGTCGAATTTTTCTTGACCAGTCAGCTGGAATTAGAGGAAGTGCGATCCATTGCCTTTGCATTTTTACACGAACAATTAAGTTTGGTTCAAGCAAGAAGCTTTGAAGAGGCAAAACAGGCACAACCAGACCTCTTATTTAGAGAATGGAGAGAAAGTCTTCATCAGCCTGAATCCGAAATGATTCCCCCTTCACCAGAAGAGGATAATCCTCTGATTCAGAAAGTTCTTGACCTCTATCCCATTGGTTCAAGGGTCACCTACAAGGGACAGGATTTTAAGGTCTTAGCGATTGAGGACGCCAAGTTAAATGGCTTAATTCGGATTGAATTACAAAATGATTTTTCCTACATCATTGAACAAAATCCCGTCCTCTATTTACGGAATTTTGAAGAAATTACGAATGCTCTTCATGTGTCACACCAAGAAGTTAACCTAGAGGAAGAAGCTAAAGAATTAGACCTTTTTTCCTTTCTTGACGAAACCCCTATAAAAGCTAGTTCAAAAGAGATAGGGTTAGACTCACCATCCTTGAGTGAAGATAAGTTAGAGGAGGAATTGCAGGAAAGCCCTGAGGTGGTTAAGAGTGAAGTGATACCAGATGTTGTAGAGAGTTTTCCAGCTATTGATTTTCAATTCCCAGAAGATTTGACGGGATTTTACCCTAAGACAACAAGAGATAAGGTTGAAATGAATGTCGCGGCCATTCGTCTTTTAAAAAGGCTTGAAGGTGAACAGCGCCAAGCCACACCAAGTGAACAAGAACGATTGGCCAAATATGTCGGCTGGGGCGGACTGGCTAATGACTTCTTTGATGACTACAATCCTAAATTTTCGAAAGAGCGAGAGGAGTTGAAAGGCTTGGTATCTGACAAAGAGTATGCGGATATGAAACAATCTTCTTTGACTGCCTACTATACGGATCCTGCTCTGATTCGTCAGATGTGGGACAAGTTGGAACAAGATGGCTTTACAGGTGGTAAAATCCTAGACCCTTCGATGAGAACAGGGAATTTCTTTGCGGCCATGCCAACACATTTGAGAGAGGCAAGTGAGTTGTACGGTGTCGAGTTAGATACGATTACTGGGGCAATAGCCAAACACCTCCATCCGAATAGCCATATTGAAGTCAAAGGCTTTGAGACGGTTTCTTTTAATGATGATAGCTTTGACTTGGTCATCTCTAACGTTCCCTTTGCCAACATCCGTATCGCAGATAACACCTATGACAAGCCCTATATGATTCACGACTACTTTGTCAAAAAATCCCTTGATTTGGTCCATGATGGTGGGCAAGTGGCGATTATCTCCTCCACTGGAACCATGGATAAACGGACAGAAAACATCTTACAAGATATTCGTGAGACAACCGACTTTCTTGGTGGTGTGCGTTTACCAGATACCGCCTTTAAGGCCATTGCAGGAACGAGTGTCACAACGGACATGTTGTTCTTCCAGAAGCATATGGATAAGGGATATGTGGCAGATGATTTAGCTTTTTCAGGTTCTATTCGCTATGACAAGGATGATCGTATTTGGCTGAATCCTTACTTTGATGGGGACTACAATAGTCAGGTTCTTGGGACCTATGAGGTAAGAAACTTTAACGGTGGGACACTGTCTGTTAAAGGAACTTCTGATAATTTGCTAGCAGATGTTCAGACTGCTCTTAAACAGGTTAAAGCCCCTAGAGTGGTGGATAACTCTGACATCTTCATCACTCCTGATGTGATGAAAAAACAGGTCGTTGATACCTCGATTCCACCTGAAATCAGAGAGAGCCTAGAACGGTATAGTTTTGGCTATAAGGATTCGACCGTTTACTATCGTGATCACAAGGGCATTCGTATCGGAACTAAGACGGAAGAAATTAGCTACTATGTCGATGAAGAAGGCAACTTTAAAGCTTGGGATACCAAGCATTCCCAAAAACAAATTGATCGCTTTAATGACCTCGAAGTCACCGATAGCACTGCTCTTGATGTTTATGTGACCGAAGAAACCACCAAACGTGGGCGATTTAAGGGCTATTTCAAAAAGACGGTCTTTTATGAAGCCCCTTTGTCTGAAAAAGAAATAGCACGGATTAAGGGAATGGTGGACATTCGAAATGCTTACCAAGAGGTCATTGCCATTCAACGCTATTATGATTATGATAAGGAGACCTTTAACCACTTGTTAGGCAAACTCAATCGTACCTATGATAGCTTTGTCAAACGCTACGGGTATTTGAATAGCGCTGTGAACCGTAACCTCTTTGATAGTGATGACAAGTATTCACTTCTTGCTAGTTTGGAAGATGAAAGTCTGGATCCAAGTGGTAAGACAGTCATTTATACTAAGTCACTGGCCTTTGAAAAAGCTCTTGTCCGTCCTGAAAAAGAAGTGACAAAAGTTTCCACAGCTCTTGACGCATTGAATTCCAGTCTAGCAGATGGTCGTGGGGTGGATTTGGATTACATGATGTCGATTTACCAAATAGCGTCTAAAATTTCTCTCATTGAAGAATTAGGAGACGCTATTATTCCAGACCCAGAGAGGTTTTTACAAGATGGAGAAGTCGTTTATGTATCTCGTCAGGATTTCTTATCAGGTGATGTGGTGACGAAGTTAGACCTTGTGGACTTACTCATTAAAGAAGACAATTCTGATTTTCCTTGGCAACACTATCAACATCTCTTAGAAGAGATTAGGCCCCCACGTGTGACCTTAGCGGATATTGATTATCGGATTGGCTCACGCTGGATTCCCCTAGCCGTTTATGGGAAATTTGCCCAGGAAACCTTTATGGGAAAAGCCTTTGTTCTGACTGACCAAGAGGTGGCGACAGTTCTTGAAGTAAGTCCTCTTGATGGGGCAATCTCTTACCAGTCCAAGTTTTCCTATACCTATTCAAATGCGACTGATAGAAGTCTGGGTGTTCCGGGATCACGTTACGATAGTGGTCGAAAAATCTTTGAAAACCTCCTTAATTCCAATCAACCAACCATCACAAAGCAAGTGGAAGAAGGAGACAAGAAAAAGAATGTGACCGATGTCGAGAAAACAACGGTTCTTCGTGCCAAAGAAACCCAACTTCAAGAGCTTTTCCAAGACTTTGTGGCAAGGTATAGAGAAGTGCAACAGATGATTGAGGACACCTATAATAGCCTCTATAATCGCACAGTTTCTAAAGTTTATGACGGCAGTCATTTAGCCATTGACGGTCTCGCACAAAACATCTCCCTACGACCGCACCAACAAAATGCGATTCAACGCATTGTGGAGGAAAAACGAGCGCTCCTTGCCCATGAGGTAGGATCTGGAAAAACGCTCACCATGCTTGGGGCGGGCTTTAAACTAAAGGAACTCGGAATGGTCCATAAGCCCCTTTATGTTGTGCCATCTAGTCTAACTGCTCAGTTTGGTCAAGAAATCATGAAGTTCTTTCCAACCAAGAAGGTCTATGTGACCACTAAGAAAGATTTTGCGAAAGCGAGACGCAAGCAGTTTGTGTCACGGATCATCACAGGAGATTACGATGCCATTGTCATTGGGGATTCGCAGTTTGAAAAAATCCCTATGAGTCAGGAAAAGCAGGTCACTTATATTCAGGATAAGTTAGAGCAGTTAAGAGAAATCAAACAAGGGAGTGATAATAACTATACCGTTAAAGAAGCGGAGCGTTCGATTAAGGGCTTGGAACACCAACTGGAAGAACTCCAGAAGTTAGAGCGAGATACCTTTATTGAATTTGAAAATCTTGGTATTGACTTTCTCTTTGTGGACGAGGCGCATCATTTCAAAAATATCCGTCCGATTACTGGGCTAGGGAATGTTGCAGGAATTACCAATACCACCTCTAAAAAGAATGTGGATATGGAAATGAAGGTGAGACAGGTTCAAGGAGAACACGGCAATCGCAACGTTGTTTTTGCGACAGGTACACCAGTTTCAAACTCTATTAGCGAACTCTATACCATGATGAGCTACATTCAGCCCGATGTCATGGAACGATACCAGGTCTCTAATTTTGATTCATGGGTAGGGGCTTTTGGGAATATCGAAAATTCTATGGAACTAGCACCGACAGGGGATAAATACCAACCCAAGAAACGCTTTAAGAAGTTTGTGAACCTGCCTGAACTCATGCGGATTTACAAGGAAACAGCTGATATTCAAACCTCAGACATGCTTGATTTACCTGTTCCTGAAGCCAAGGTTATTGCGGTGGAAAGTGAGCTAACAGAAGCTCAGAAAGCCTATTTGAAAGAGTTGGTAGAGCGTTCAGACGCTATCAAATCAGGTAGTGTGGATCCAAGTAGAGATAACATGTTAAAGATAACTGGGGAAGCGAGAAAACTAGCCATTGACATGCGGTTGATTGACCCTGCTTATACCTTATCGGACAATCAGAAGATTCTTCAAGTAGTGGACAATGTGGAGCGCATTTACCGTGAGGGCAATCTTGAGAAAGCCACACAGATGATTTTCTCAGATATTGGAACGCCTAAGAGTAAGGAAGAAGGCTTTGACGTTTACAATGAATTGAAAGGCCTCTTAGTGGATAGAGGGATTCCAAAAGAAGAAATTGCTTTTGTCCATGACGCTAATACGGATGAAAAGAAAAACTCCTTATCAAGAAAAGTGAATAGTGGGGAAGTACGGATTCTCATGGCTTCAACTGAAAAAGGTGGCACTGGTCTAAACGTGCAATCACGCATGAAAGCAGTCCACCACCTGGATGTCCCCTGGGTGTGACTTGAAAGTCACATAGATAATTGTTTAACTAAATAAAGATTAAACCCTCTATTCCGTTAGAGGTAGCCTAGTGTCACCTGCTTTATCAGTGATGATAATGTTTGGAAGCTGACATGACAATGTAGCCCTCCACGAAAGTGGTGAAGTCGAAGCTGTGAAGCAAAGACGAATCTGCTAGCAACAATGCGGTTAGGGAGCTAGGCTTGAGTAGTATGGCTAACATAAGTGAACTGTCATGTAAACGTCGTAACGTCTAACGAGCCAAAGTTGCTGAGAGGCTCCAACCCAAAATGGGAAGCGGTCAGTTAATTCTCTCCATGGTAGAATTACACGGATATAAGCACCGTCGGCGAATGAGACAGAGCCTAACCTACTCTTGTTATCTATGTGGAACAAGGTAAGCCTGTATCTCTCCTAAGAATTTAGGAAAGTATTTCGTAAGAAATACCGATAGAGGTGCAGGTATAGGATTGTAGAAAAAGCGAATGTCATTTTGTAATGAAATGAATAGGGGTTCAAAATTTGCCCTAACCCGAAAGGGTGCAGACTTCTACGTAAGGTAATTCTTTACAAGAAACTTATAGAATTTTTGAAAGGAGTAAAGCAAATGAACGTTAATAAAAAGACGTGTGCAACTACTGATCCTAGTTCCGCATGGAAATCCATTGACTGGAACAAATGCGAAGCACAGGTTAAAAAACTACAAGAACGTATTGTAAAGGCTAGAAAAGAAGGTAGACACGGCAAGGTAAAATCCTTGCAATGGATACTGACACACTCTTTTGCGGCAAAAGCAATCGCTGTAAGAAGAGTGACAACTAACGAAGGTAAGAAAACAGCAGGAGTAGACAAAGTATTGTGGTCTACAGACAAAGCAAAGTATGAAGCTATTTTAAGTTTAAAAAGAAATGGATACAAACCACAGCCGTTGCGCAGGATATTTATTAAAAAAGAAAATGGGAAATTACGCCCGCTTGGGATACCTACAATGAAAGATAGGGCAATGCAAGCACTCTATTTACTGGCACTTGAGCCAATTGCAGAAGTGACGGCAGACCCTCATTCCTATGGATTTAGGAAAGAAAGGTGCTGTCAAGATGCTATCAGTCAATGTCATACAATTTTATGTCGTGGAAATTCACCTAAATGGGTTTTAGAAGGTGACATAAAAGGTTGTTTTGACCACATTAGTCATGAATGGTTACTCAATAACATTCCTATGGATACCAAAATTTTAAAGAAATGGTTGAAATGTGGAGTTATCTTTAAAGGAGAATTATTCAGAACTGATGAAGGAACAATGCAAGGTGGGATTATTTCACCAACACTTGCTAATATGGCATTAGATGGGCTCGGTGAGTTATTAGCCACTAAAAACAAGAGAGTAAATCGAAAACATGAGAAATACTCTCCAATGGTTAATATGGTGCGTTATGCTGATGACTTTATAATTACGGGTAGAACAAAAGAAACATTGGAAGATATAAAACCAATGCTAGTAGAGTTTTTAAGCGAGAGAGGATTAGAGTTATCGGAAGAAAAGACTTTAATTACACATATTGATGATGGGTTTGATTTTCTTGGTTTTAATATTAGGAAATTTAAAGGTGTACTACTGACACAACCATCTAAAAAGAGTGTGAAGAAGTTCTTAGATAGCATTAGATATGTAATTGATAGCAATAAATCTTGCAAACAAGAAACGCTAATAAGACTATTAAATCCTAAAATAACCGGTTGGGCAAACTACTATCGATGTGGAGCTTCATCAAGAACCTTCCAAAGAATAGATAACCAAATTTTTAGAAAACTGTGGCAATGGGCAAAAAGACGACATTCCAAAAAAGGGAAACGTTGGATTGCGAATAAATATTTTCATTTCTATAAAACAAGACGTTGGACATTTTTAGTCAAGTCTGTTAAGAACGAAAAGGTAGATATATTCCCACTTAAATTTATGTTTGATACTAAAATTATAAGACATAAGAAAATAAAAAGTGAAGCTAATCCATTTGATATAGGCTGGAAATCATACTTTGAAGAACGAATGACCTATAAAATGCTCTTATCACTAAAAGGCAGGAAATCACTCTTGTATATGTGGAACAAGCAAAAACATAACTGTCCACTTTGCAATGAGAAGATAACTGTTGAAACTCAGTGGAATGTACGAGAACAAAAAGAAAACGGACAAATAGTTCGTTATCTTGTACATGATAAATGTTACAAACAAAATCGTTAGTTGACTAGCCGACATCTGTATTGGCAGATGTTTTGAATTGCTTGAGCCGTGTGAGGGGAAACTCTCATGCACGGTTCTTAGAGGGGAAAGGGATAGTAATATCCCCGACCTACTCGACCGTCCCTCTGACATTCAGCAACGCAATGGACGTTTGATTAGACAAGGTAATCTGCACCAAAATGTAGAGATTTATCATTACATAACCAAAGGCTCTTTTGATAATTATTTGTGGGCAACACAAGAAAATAAATTGCGTTATATTAAGCAAATTATGACTTCTAAAGAACCTATTCGAGCAGCTGAGGACATTGACGAACAAACCATGACGGCTTCAGACTTTAAGGCCTTGGCAACTGGTAATCCCTATCTCAAGCTGAAGATGGAATTAGAGAATGAACTGACAGTGTTAGAAAGTCAAAAGCGTGCTTTTCATCGCACCAAAGATGAGTATCGTCAGACGATTTCCTATTGCGAGAAGAACCTCCCTGTCTTAGAGAAACGTCTCAGACAATATGACCGTGATATTGCTCAATCCTTGGCAACCAAGTCGCAAGATTTCGTCATGCAGTTTGACAATCAGGCGATGGAGAATCGAGCTGAAGCTGGGGACTACCTGCGTAAACTCATTACCTACAACCGTTCGGAAACCAAAGAAGTCAGAACTCTAGCTACCTTTAGAGGGTTTGAGCTTAAAATGGCGACACGTAGTCCTAGTGAGCCATTACCTGAGACCGTATCTCTAACGATTGTAGGGGACAACCAGTATTCAGTTTCTCTTGATTTGAAATCAGATGTTGGAACCATTCAACGGATAAGTAATGTCATTGACCATATCCTAGATGACCAAGAAAAGACAGAGGACATGGTCAATAACCTAAAGGATAAGCTAGAGGTCGCAAGGGTTGAAGTGGAGAAGGTCTTTTCAAAAGAAGAGGACTATCAGCTGGTCAAAACCAAATATGACCTACTTGCCCCCTTGGTCGAGAAAGAAGCTGACATTGAGGAAATAGATGCAGCCCTAGCTAGATTTAATCAGGACACCTCTCCGCATGAAAAAGAAGAAATATTGCTGGATTTATAAAAATAGGCTGACAAAAAATTTTGAACGCGGTAAAATGAAATCAAGAAATGACAAAGGAGAACAAACTCATGAGCCAAACAGTAGAAGAACAAAGATACCAACTAGAAGAATGGTTAGCACAAGGCTTTACAAGCTCCGAAGACCGAGCTAATTACCAAGCACTAAAAGAACAATACGAAGATGAAACCCTTGATTATAGCTTTTCAAATCGAGAAATCATCAGTCAACTGGAGCTTATCATCACTACTCGTGAGAATAATTTCCCAGACTTAGATGATGTCACAAAGGAAGAGTATCTTGACTTGATTGCCCAACTAGAAGAGTTAGACAAAACACAAGCTGATGCTTATCGTAAGCAGTTAGGATAGAAGGAGAGATTTATGCAAGGCATACTGGAACAAGTCTTACAGGCGGTGTTTCTCATCGCAGTAGTTGGTCTTATCTTTGTCGTTCTCTATCAAATTCTGAAAGCAATCAGTGGCTTCTTTCTTATTGGAATGATTGGTTGCCTTGCTTTTATGGAAGTTTATGGGATTTATCTGTTCTTTACCGAACGGACTCTCTACGTCAAGGATTTCGCGACTAATGGCATTTGGAGTTTTACGACCTTCTATATCGCCTTTAATGTTCTACTTGTACTTGGTCTTGTGATGAAAGTCGTTAGAAGTCGAATGGTATAAAAAATGAAGGACTACCTCAAACTCAGGTAGTCCTACTTTTGTGAAATCTTTACTAGGTATGAATAGAGGTTATAGGGTTATAAGAACTTAGAATTTCCCGTTGCTTTGATTGAGAAACGTGGGTATATATTTGAGTGGTAGAAATAGAACTGTGACCAAGAATTTGTTGGATGTAGCGAATATCCACATCGTTATCTAAGAGCATTGTTGCAAAGCTATGACGAAACATATGAGGAGTAATATTTGTAGTGAGATTAATGTGTCTTCGTACTGTTTTTAAAACTAGACGGATACTCTGTTCAGTTAATGGTTTTTGAGAGTGTTCGCTAGGGAATAGGAAGTCGGTTGAGTGATGGCAATAGTTTGACATATACTTTTTTAGCAGTAGAAAGGTTGTTTCATCACCTAAAAAAATAATACGTTCTTTCTTTCCTTTTCCGAGAATATGGAGTGTTCGATTTGAGAGATTAATATTTCGGAGCTTGATGTGGCAGAGTTCAGAAATCCTAATACCAGTTGAAAGTAATAAGGAAATAATCAGCAAATTTCTTTCAGCTTTTTGTCTTTGGTAATTAGTCTTCGCATTGCCAATTTTCTGTTTTAGATAGGCATAGAGAGTTTTTAAAGTATCATATGGAATTGTTTTAGGTAGTGTTCTATCTGTCCGAAATTGAAAGCGTAATTGATTGAATGGATTGTCAGTAATTAGATTCTGTGACTGTAAATACCTATAAAATACTTTTAAACTGGCGATTTTACGCCGCAGAGTGCTTGTTTTGATACTTGAGGTTGTTAAATCTTCAATATAACTCTTCACACAATCCTGATTAGAATTGTGAAACTGTAGAAGATCATTTTTGTACGCACGCAGTGTGTGTGAACTAAGGCGTTTATGAGTTTTGCAATAATCTAAGTAAGTAGAAATAATAGAATAATCCATGATAGTCTCCTTTAATGATAATGACGCTATTATAGACTGATTTAGATACTTTGTATAGTGATAATAAATTGTTATCGGTAGGAGAAATGTAGTGAATGAAAAGCTAGATTTAGTTGAAATAGAAAAGTTTTATAATGAACACGAAGCCATTTGGTATGATAACTGGTATCGATATACAAATAAATCTATTGAATTATTTTTAAAGAATAATTGCTCTTTTAATAATGATGATATTATTCTAAATGCTGGTTCTGGGGGCAATACATATGGTTTATCGGGTCATACAATCCATATGGATATAGCTGAGAAAACCTTAAGTAGAATTTCTGACAAAATTATCGGAAATATTGAGAATATTCCTATGAGAGATAATTACTTTGATCATATTGTTTGTGTAGGTTCTGTAATAAATTATTGTGATGCTAACAAAGTAATCAGTGAATTTGAACGTGTGTTAAAAGTTAAAGGAACTTTGTATTTAGAGTTTGAACCTAGTGATAGTTTTGAGTATTTCGGAAGTAATAAATACAAAAAATCCGTTTCAATTATAGAAACGGATTACTTAAAGACTAGGCATAGTAATTGGATATTTTCGATAAAGTATATTGAAAATATATTAAAATCTCAGGGGTTTCAAATTGATACCAAATATCAGTTCCATATAATAAGTTCTATCATCCTTAGAATAACGAATAACTACGATCTTGCAGCAAAGTTCACTGGACTAGATAAGATTGTAAGATTTTTTCCAGGAATCCGCAACTGTTCTAGCAATATAATTTTGAAATGTACTAAAATTCACTAGACAGTATCTTTTTTTAGTAAGAATGGGAGTATGCTAACGATTATGCTAGAAATTCCACCAATTATTGGGGTAAAGTTTGTAGTTGTATCAATTCCAAAGAAATTAAATACTTTATAATACGCAATGACAATAATTGGAAAAACGAATATTGATATAAATATAGATGTTAAATTATGGTTTAGTTTCTTTTTAGGTGCAGGTAGCTTTTCAACGCCACCTGCACTTTTGATTTTATCCTTATGAACTTCAACAAACTGCAGTGGTTCAGGTAATTCTTCAAGTTTATTTTGAATACTAGAAAAAGTATTTTGGATCTGATTATTATATCGAAGTCTCTCACTTTCACTAAAAAATGGTACATACCAATTTATATAATATTCAAAATATAAAGATTGGATAATTCTAATATAAGTCTCTTTGGGAATCGTCTTTATGTTAGTATTAGAATTAATCATTAATTTAGCTTCGAAACTGCTAAACTCATTATTAATCCCTAAAGGTGGTGTATGGTAATCAGCATCTATAGTGAAAAAATTCTCTATTGATAGAATAGTTTTAAATATTTTACTCTCATCGTCAACCTCAACTCCGTTATTCTTATTACTGATTTCACAAATGAAATATGTGACCTCTAATAAACTTGATATAAACATTCTCAGTTCATTTAAATAGCTAAGGTAAGTATTATTTTTTCTGTATGCATCTTCGACAGCTATATACTCAATTACAACTGTTTTAGTGGATTTTAAGTATGTACACATTGCTAGGCCAATATTTGTATCGTTTAAGAAGAGAGAGAAAAAGTAGCTCTCAAATTCTACAGTTTTATTATCTAGCCAATATGTTAGCTCGTTTGTGTTTGTTCTAATGTCTGAAGGAGTAACTCTTGAATAAATTTTAACAGAATCAATATAGTCAGTATCGGATGATGTCTTAATTAACTTAATTTTGTAATTATTTTCAAGATACTGGTTGCTCATTTTCATTTCTCCTACCGATAACAATTTATTATCACTAGTATACCATAATTTGTAGTTAATCATATTTTTCTTGTGATAAAATCTCCAAGCTAATCTTGATATGATGTGGCTATCACTAATAAAGGAGTAAGCCATGTTAAACAAAGTAAAGGCTCGATTTCTGATTGGAGTAGGAAGTTTCATTGCAGTAGGCTTTCTAGTCATGATTGGTTATTCGATAGGATCACAATCCGTTTCAAAACAAACCAAGCACCAAATACGAGCAGAAGCAAATAGGCTCGTGACAAAGGAAAAGCAGGAAGAAGAAGCCACAGTCTTATCAGATAATCTTGTCAAAGAATTTCTCACACAATATTTCACCAAGATTCAGCTGGGTGAAAATAACACTCGTATCAAAGCCTACATGACGGATTCAGCATTTTCGGAAGAAGAAGCAAATCAGAATAAAGCGATCAATCAAGTTTATAAAGATTATATGCTTGATTACCGATTTGAATCAGCTAGTATCTATGTCAATACAGAAAGGAATGTTGCACTTGCGGAAGTTTCCTATCAAGTGACCTATGTATCTGATTTGAGTGAGCAACAACAGCGAACCACTCAGACAGAAATTAAGACGGTTATGTTGTCCTACTCCAAAGTTTCCGATAAGCTCCTGGTTAATCAGTTGACCATTTGGAATGGGAAACTAGAGGAATTGAAAGAAGCAACAGATGGGGATAACTCTAGTATTCTAACGCTTCAAGGAACTACAACAAGTGAGAACAACTAGCGGGAGACATTCTTCTGCTTTTTTTATAGGAAGATTAGATGACACGAATTAAAGCAGTTAAACAAAAGTCTATTTTAGATGTGGCTGAAAGTCTGGATTATTCCTTTAGACGTTTATCTGGACAAATTTATGAACACCCAGAACATGATTCCTTTCGGATTTTTGCCGATACCAATACTTTCAAGTGGTTTTCAAGAGATATACAAGGAGATGTGATTGACTTTGTTCAGTTAGTGGCAGGTGTTACTTTCAAAGAGGCTGTGTCTTATCTTGAAACTGGAAATTTTGAACAAGCTAAAGTGATAGAAGAGGTCTCTAAACCGTTTCAGTATTATTTGCTTGAAGAACCCTTTCGACAAGCACGGACCTACTTGAATGATGTCCGTGGTCTAATTGATAAGACGATTAATGCCTTTGGTAGACAGGGATTACTTGCACAAGCTACTTATCAATCGGAACCTGTATTGGTTTTTAAAAGTTATGACCATGATGGAACCTTACAGGCAGCAAGCCTTCAAGGCATTGTCAAAGATGAAGAAAGACACAAACGGGGTTATTTGAAGAAAATCATGAAAGGCTCTCATGGCCACGTAGGTATTAGTTTTGATATCGGTAATCCCAAGCGACTCATTTTTTGCGAATCGGTTATTGATATGATGAGTTATTATCAGCTTCATCAAAAGCAATTATCGGATGTTCGCCTGGTGTCTATGGAAGGCTTAAAATTTGCGGTACTTGCTTATCAAACTCTGCGTCTAGCAGCAGAAGAACAGGGGAAATTGGCATTTCTAGATACAGTAAAACCAAGCAGACTTAGCCATTATCTTAATGCAATCCAAGAGACGACGACTTTTTTCAAACCCATTCAAATATGTTAACACTAGCAGTTGATAATGATGAAGCCGGAAGAGAGTTTTGTCAGAAACTGTCAGACAAAGGACTTCCAATCGCTCAAGATTTGCCTCCATTGCAGGGACTTGAAACAAAGTCAGATTGGAATGAAATTGTGAAACGACAGAAGAAAATATCTTTAAGAAATCTTATCCAGTCAGCCCAAGCACAAGTTATTCGAAATCATCCTCCACCCAAACGGCCGCATTCTTTAGAATTGTGATAATAAAATCAAGAATCTTAACATAAGCTAGAGGGGAACAAGGAGGAATATACTATGAGTGTGATCGAACGTCTGGCTGAGAAAGTAGTTAGACAAGAAGAAAAAGTCTCACGTGAGACCGCAAAATTGGAAAATTATCGTGACCAACTACAAACGGCTATGTACAGCACCTTTATAAAACGACAGCAATCTAGCCATTTGACCTTTCATGAAGCACTAGAACAAGCCTTTGGTAAAGAAACGCCACAACAACTAAATTACAGAAATGAGGATACAGAATGAGTAAAACATGGAATTTCGAGCAGCCACTAGATGATGTAAAACCAACATCTTCAAATGAAGAACGAGCCAAAATCGCAGCACTCTTCCATAAACAGGAGAATCAATCAAATGAAGAAATGGATTACGTAGCTGCTTTTGAAAAACAAAAAATGGGGTCAGAATCTAAAGATGCACGAACGCCCGAATCAAAAGTTAAACAAAGTCAACCGAAGAAAGCAAATATCACAAGTGACTATAAACAGCATTTGGCAGATACCATTTCACAAAATAATAAGGATATTTCGGCCTGTCAAAAGCAAATTGAAGAACTTCATCAGTTGATTGATGAAAAGAAAATCCAAAACAAGAAGTTACAGGCTATTTCAGCAGCCATTGATGATTTATAAGTCAGGTAGTCCTATGCGGGCTACCTTTTTATAATTTAAGGAGTAGATAATGAAATTTTTTCAAAAGAAAACACAGAACCAAGATCGATTTAAACGACTGATCCATCGACTTTCAGAGATGTCAGATATTGAATTAACCAAAGTAGAGCAACTCCTAGATGTGGTTTTTGATCCAGGTTTCAAGCCTAGCAAGAACTTAGAAGTGTCTCGAAACATTACAACCACTGAGGAACAAAGTCTTGATAAGTCGATTGAGGAAGCTAAGAATAAACTTAACACAGAACAACTGGAGAAACGGATCGAACAGTTTAAGCAGGCGAAGAAACCTAAAAACGGATAACGCACCATATTTGGTGCTTCAGATTGAAGACAAAGTCCATAGAATTCATTTTCTAAGGGCTTTTCTTTATAAATAGGAGTATAATGAAAGTATCTCATATGAGGAGGAGAAGAGCTATGCTTCATAAAGAACAACCAGAATATAACCGTAAGCAGTATGGCTTCTATACGCTTGACCAGCTCGTCCCAGAAGATCATTTCCTACGCCAAGTGGATGAGTTGATTGACTTTGATTTCATTTATGACTTGGTTGAAGATATCTACTCTTCTGATAATGGACGTCCAAGTTTAGACCCGATTATGCTCATCAAGATTCCTCTTATCCAATGTTTCTATGGCATTCGCTCTATGCGTCAAACGATGAAAGAGATCGAGGTGAATACCGCTTATCGTTGGTTCCTTGGGTTGACTTTGGAGGATAAGGTGCCGCATTTCACAACCTATGGCAAGAATTACAGTCGGCGTTTCCAAGACAAGCAGGTCATTTCTGCGATTTTTAATCGGGTATTGAGCCAAGCTCTAATGTCTGGTTTAGTTGACCCCAGTGAGATTTTCG
>NZ_JBFRYH010000012.1:0-38233 GCF_040984445.1 Streptococcus handemini | reverse complement strand
GATTTGGCTTGCTTTCTAGTCCTTTTCCTCTACGATCCACCAATCCTTGAGCTCCCTCATTCTCAAACTTCCGTACCCATGAATACACCTGTTGATAGGAGATGTCAAACTTCTCAATAGCTGCTTGGTAGTCTTTTTCATGAGCGATC
Organism: Streptococcus handemini; assembly: GCF_040984445.1. Lineage (NCBI taxonomy): Bacteria > Bacillati > Bacillota > Bacilli > Lactobacillales > Streptococcaceae > Streptococcus > Streptococcus handemini. The sequence continues at coordinate 38,084 of NZ_JBFRYH010000012.1, read as the reverse complement.
GTGAAGGTGACAATCTCCAGACGTTCTTCAAATGTGGTCTTGCGTCCTTTGTTCATACGGCTATATCCTTTACTTGTGGATGTTAATTCTTTACCACTAGTATACCGTTTTATCCAGCTTCTGAGAACATAAGGGTCAGAGATATGATAGTTTGAACAGATATCTCTTAAGGAACCTTTACCAGCTAGATAGTCTTGAACAGCTTGTTCTTTTAACTCAGACGAATAGTGTTTCCAAGTTCGACTCTCCTTAAGACCGTCGATACCGAACTCCTCATATTTCATTTTCCAAGACTGGATTGTTTGATGATCGACCTGATAGTGTTTACTAAGTTGGGTAAGCGACTGTTCTTGGTGAAGTAATAAGCAAACAATTTCTAACTTTTCTTCTACTGATTTTGGACTTCTTTTGGACATGTGAAAACTCCCCTTATAGTGTCTAGTGAATTTTGGTTTTTTCACTGTCTACTATATGGGGAGTATATCAGGTATCGAGCAGTTGTGATTTGTAATCATGGTGTCGCAACTGGAAAATTACTATCAGAGAATTTAAGAGAATTTTTTAATATTGAAGTTTTCGCAGTTTTAAGTTCTAAGGAATTGGCAATTGTGGATAAATTGGATGTGGATCTGGTTTTTTCCACAGTAGAAATTACCTATACTCAAAAGCCACTTCTAATTGTAGATTCTTTAATACAGGAAAGTACAAAGGTGCGCATTCTTCACTTCTTAGCAGAACATTCTGAAGCTAGACGAGTTATTCATAAGCGTAATGATTATACAGTTATGTTTCAAGAGTTACTTCACATTGTTGGGCAAATAGGAGACATTGATACAAATTATTATCTGACGCTAAGCCAGCTATTTAAAGAATATGATTTAACGATAAATATAAGAGAGGTACAGCCTATGATACAAGATATTTTAACAGATGATAGCATTCAAGTTGTGACGAAAGAATATGATTGGCCAGATGCTATAAAGCTAGTTGGACAACCGTTATTGGACAAATCAATTATTACACAAAATTATGTATCAGCTATGATCAATAGTGTGTCAGAATATGGTCCATATATTGTTATAGGACCGCATCTAGCCTTAGCTCATGCTAGACCGCAAGATGGAGCAAATGAATTAGGATTAAGTGTTGCTGTTTTTGAAAAGCCAGTCTATTTTGGACCAGAAGAAGAACAACAAGTATCCGTAATCTTCTGTTTGTCTGCAGTTGATGCATTTTCACATTTAAATATTATGAAAAGTTTGGTGAATTTAATTCGTCATACTGATAAAATCGAGCAACTTTCCCGAGCGAGACATATTGAAACTGTTAAACAAATTTTATTTCATTCATATAAGGAGGAAGAATGATGGGACGTCCGATCACAATTTTATTTGTATGTGGAGCAGGACTAGGGTCTAGTTTTGCTGCTCAGATGGCTGCGGAGGATGTATTAAATCAGTACAATGTCAATGCCAAATTAGACCATGTTGATATTTCAACAGCAGCATCTGTCCAACCAGATGTTATTATCACAGCACAGAATTTCCAAAAACAATTTGAGACATTTTCAATTGATGAGGAAAAAACTGCGATTATTTATTTGAAAAATATCGTTTCTTCAAAAGAAATTGAAGAAAAATTAATACCTATATTGCGCGAAAAACAAGTGATTGAATAAAGGAGAAGAACGATGCAAATTGTAAACTTTATTATTAACAATATTTTAACTCAAGCCTCTATCACAATCGCATTGATTGCGATGTTAGGGCTAGTACTACAAAAGAAGTCCCTTGGTCAGGTTATTTCTGGAACGTTAAAAACGTTGCTTGGTTTCCAAGTTTTGAGTGCTGGTTCCAGTGTTATTGTAGGTAGTTTGCTTTATTTTGGTGATATTTTTAAAGCTGCTTTCCACACACGGGGGATTGTTCCTTCGATTGAAGCTATCAATGGTCAAGCTATGAATGATCTTGGTTTAGGAAGTGATATTGCTTTAACCTTCTTAGCAATCTTTATTTTCAATATTGTATTTGCCCGTCTAACGAAGTGGAAATATATCTTCCTCACTGGTCAAGCTATTCTTTGGATGGCTACGATGACAACTGTCTTTGGCTACTTTGCTGGTTTACGTGGATTTGTGTTGATTATTGTCGGTGGAATGGTTGGTGGATTCTTTGCAATCGCTATGCCAGCTATCGCCCAACCAATTATTCGGAAAGTAACAGGTTCAAATGATATTGCGTTAGGGCATTTCTGTACAATTGGCTATTTGTTTGAAGCAGGAGTAGCGAAATTATTTGGAGAGCACGGAGAAAATAAAAAATCAATCGAAGATATTCAGTTACCGAAAGCATTTGATTTTTTACAGGATACATATTTATCTGTAATGGTAGTAATGGTACCACTGTATCTCGTTACAGCTGCTATTGCAGGGCCTGGAATCGTTGATACAGGTAGTCAAAACCATATCATGTTTGCATTCTTACAATCTATTCAATTTGTAGTAGGTGTGTATATTCTTTTATCAGGTGTGCGTCTTTTGTTAGCTGAGATTGTACCAGCCTTCCGAGGAATTGCGATGAAACTTGTACCAGATGCCATTCCTGCACTTGATTGTCCTGTATTTTTCCCTTATTCACCAAACGCTGTTATTCTAGGGTTTATTACGACTACAATTGGGACGCTAATTGCAATGGTCACTCTTCCATTATTTGGTCTGGCGACTATTTTGCCAGGCATGTTAACCAATTTCTTTGCAGGTGGTACGGCGGGGATTTTCGGAAACGCTGTAGGAGGTCGTAGAGGAGCGATTATTGGTGGTATCGCTCATGGATTCTTTATTACTCTTTTGCCAGCCCTTTTAGTGACTGCATTTGGTCAGCTTGGTTTTGTCAATGCAACTGCAACAGATGTTGATACGGTAGCAGCAGCTCTATTGTATGCGTGGTTATTTAGTCCACTATTGAAAATGCTGAATATTTAGATAGCTATCTGAGGAGGTAAGTGGGCATGTTTTCATTTTTTAAGAAAAAAGAGTCTCAGAAAAAAGAGGAAATTTCCCAGAACATCTTGAGTGTTGAAGAAGTGGCTTTATTACGTGAGAAAATTGCTGATTTCAATAAACAATTGGCAGGCGATAAACTTGAGATTAATCAGAGGGCACAGCTTTATGAGGAAGTAGGTTTATTGCAGGCAAAGTTGGAAGAAGTTGAAGAGGCTATCCAGGCTTTAGAAAGTAGCTTGGCATTAAAGTTAACGATGGGAGCTGGTTATAAACAATTGATGAGTCTGTATAATCAAAAGAGAGCAGAAGCAGCTCGTAATAAAGATAATGAGGCCATTGATTACTACATGAGTAAAATGGATGATATGAGAAATATCGCCAAGAAATTAACATTGACAAGATAGGAGAATTTTATGTACAAGACTCTAAAAGAAGTAACAGAAATAGCCAGTAAATTAAATATGGCTATTGGTGCTTTTAATATGCATAATCTAGAAATGCTTCCCGACATGATTCGAGGAGCGAAAGAAGTAGGGGCACCCATCATCATTCAAACAAGTATTGATACGGCAAAATATATTGGCTACGAAGTCATTGTGGCTGTTGTGAAGACATTAGCGGAGACACACATGGTAGATGTCGCATTGCATTTGGATCATGCAAGAGATGTGGATGCAATTAAAGATGCCATTGCTGCTGGTTATTCAAGTATTATGTTTGATGGTTCTCATTTACCATTTAAGGAAAACATCGAAAAGACAAAATTAGTTGTCGACTATGCCCATGCTTGCGGTGTTTCTGTAGAGGGCGAACTTGGCACAATTGGTGGAACCGAGGAAGGGATTTCTGTTGCAGAAGATGACAAGGTTTATACTAGACCAGAAGATGCAGTTTTCTTTGTGCAAGAGACAGGAGTTGATGCCTTGGCAGTAGCAATTGGAACGAATCATGGGCAATTCAAATCCAAAACAGAAGTGAATATTCCTCTTCTTAAAGAAATTCACAAAGTAGTAGATGTTCCCCTCGTGATTCATGGTGGTACAGGTGTGAAAGAAGAAGATTATCCTGAACTAATCAATAATGGGATTCGAAAATTTAACGTTGGGACAGAATTACTTGTGAATTGGACGCAGGAAGCGAAGCATTCTTTTGGAGAAACCACAGTCAATAAATCTCTCCGATATAATGTTATTCCAGCCAACCAAAAAGTAAAAGACATCGTCAAACACAAAATGAACCTATTTCTAAATAGTTATCAGCCTATCATGATGGAGTAATGTATGGAGAAATATTTGATTCTTTTAGCTGGACCACCAGCTACAGGAAAAAGCTATTTAAATAGTTTGATATGTAAGGTACTTCCCCAAACTTACACAGTTTCACCAGATGAATTCAAACAAGATATGGCTGATAGTGTTGGCTTTTCGACAGCACAGGAAAAAAAGGAGTTGGAGCAGCAAGTTTGGCAACTGTATTATCAAGCACTGGAAGTGTATATGAGGGTTGGCAAACAATTTATCGTGACAGAATATCCATTTTCGTATAAGCAAAAACCATATTTTGAGAAGCTATCTGAAAGGTACAATTATCATGTCCTCACAATTCGTTTAGTTGCTGATTTTGAAGTTCTTTGGCAAAGAAGGATTCAACGAGATTTGGATGACAGTCGTCATTTGAGTTTCTTGATGAGCCATTATCGTTATGGTGATACGTTGCAGGATAGAACTCAGGCAGATGAGTTAATTACTAAGCAAGGGTTTTGGGATATTATCGAGGCACGACAGTATAATGACTTTTCATTAGGGAAATTGTATGAGATAGATGTTACTGATTATAGCAGGGTAGACTACTCGCAATTGATGGAAGAATTAGTGGCGTTATCTAAAATATAATCTAGTTAACATATTACTGTTTTGAAAGAGAGGGGCGAACCTCTCTTTCTTTTTATTTCATGAGAATTCTTATTTCTTTCAAATCCCTCTCTGAAAACATTTACAATCAGCTTATCGGTGCTTTTTGTGGAGATATATGATATACTTTTTTAGTTAAACTAAACAAAGTAGAGGCAGATATGACAAATTTAAGAAATGATATTCGTAATGTCGCGATCATCGCTCACGTTGACCACGGGAAGACAACCTTGGTTGATGAATTGCTAAAACAATCGCAAACGCTTGATGAGCGTACGCAGTTGGATGAGCGCGCGATGGATTCAAACGATATTGAAAAAGAGCGTGGAATTACCATTCTTGCAAAAAATACAGCAGTTGCTTACAACGGTACTCGTATCAACATCATGGATACACCAGGACACGCGGACTTCGGTGGAGAAGTAGAGCGGATTATGAAAATGGTTGACGGGGTTGTCCTTGTGGTCGATGCCTATGAAGGAACCATGCCACAAACTCGTTTTGTATTGAAAAAAGCCTTGGAGCAAAACTTGATACCAATCGTTGTGGTGAATAAGATTGACAAACCATCAGCTCGCCCTGCAGAAGTAGTCGATGAAGTCTTGGAACTATTTATTGAGTTGGGTGCAGACGATGATCAATTGGAATTCCCAGTCGTATACGCATCAGCAATAAATGGAACCTCATCTCTTTCTGATGATCCAGCAGACCAAGAAGAAACAATGGCGCCAATTTTTGATACCATTATCGAACATATTCCAGCGCCAGTAGACAACTCAGATGAACCCTTGCAATTCCAAGTGTCACTTTTGGACTATAATGATTTCGTTGGTCGTATCGGTATCGGACGTGTATTCCGTGGAACGGTGAAAGTTGGTGACCAAGTAACCCTTTCAAAATTAGATGGCACGACGAAAAACTTCCGCGTGACAAAACTCTTTGGATTCTTCGGTCTTGAACGCAAGGAAATCCAAGAAGCAAAAGCTGGTGATTTAATTGCCGTTTCTGGTATGGAAGACATCTTCGTTGGTGAAACAGTAACACCAACTGATGCCATTGAGCCCCTACCAGTGCTTCGTATTGATGAGCCAACCCTTCAGATGACTTTCCTTGTCAACAACTCACCATTTGCAGGTCGTGAAGGAAAATGGATCACCTCTCGTAAGGTCGAAGAGCGTCTTTTAGCAGAGTTGCAAACAGACGTATCGCTTCGGGTTGATGCAACAGACTCACCAGATAAATGGACAGTATCAGGCCGTGGTGAATTGCACTTGTCTATCTTGATTGAAACCATGCGTCGTGAAGGCTATGAGCTTCAAGTATCACGTCCAGAAGTCATCATCAAGGAAGTGGATGGCGTGAAAATGGAACCATTTGAGCGTGTGCAAATCGACACTCCTGAAGAATACCAAGGGTCTGTTATCCAAAGCCTTTCTGAGCGCAAGGGTGAAATGCTTGATATGCAGGCAACAGGAAATGGTCAGACACGCTTGGTCTTCCTTGTTCCAGCTCGTGGTTTGATTGGATATTCAACAGAGTTCCTTTCAATGACTCGCGGATACGGAATCATGAACCATACCTTCGACCAATACCTTCCAGTCGTTCCAGGTGAAATCGGTGGTCGTCACCGCGGAGCCTTGGTTTCGATTGATGCCGGAAAGGCAACCACTTACTCTATCATGCGGATTGAAGAACGTGGAACGATTTTCGTCAACCCAGGTACAGAAGTATATGAGGGAATGATTATCGGGGAAAACTCTCGTGAAAACGACTTAACAGTGAACATCACGACAGCCAAAGCCATGACCAACGTCCGCTCAGCGACCAAGGACCAAACAGCTGTGATTAAAACACCGCGCATCTTGACCTTGGAAGAATCCCTTGAATTCTTGAACGATGATGAGTACATGGAAGTGACACCAGAATCAATCCGTCTACGCAAACAAATTTTAAATAAAGCGGAACGTGACAAAGCCGCTAAGAAGAAAAAATTAGCAGCCGAAGAGGGCTAAGCCTATGTTTTATCTGATTGTTGCCATTATGTTGGTGCTATTCTACCTTTTTGCGGCGCCAAGCAATATCAAAGGAACCATGAATGTGGTAGGAGCGGTATTTCTAGTTGTAGGACTCTTGATTACTTTGTTACTAGGATTCTTGCAAGTTCTGCAATCTCCGCCAGAAATGTGGTTGGTGATTGGCATGGTTGTCATAGGTCTGTGGGCCATGCGCGATATTTATCTTCTGGATAAGACGGAAAAAATAGTGCGCACAAAGAGAAAACCCTACCGGTATCGGTAGATGGTTTGCGGTAGAATCTTTCCATTATAAAACGAGGAGGTTGGGAATTGTTTCCTAGCCTCTTTTCTTTTTCACTTTCACTTGAAAAAGAAGCGCATTCAAGGTAAAATAGATAGGCTAGGTATAGAAAGTATGGTATCAAGATGCAACAGATAAAAGAATTTGAAAATAAAAAAGTTTTAGTGCTAGGACTTGCCAAATCGGGTGAGGCAGCAGCACGTTTGTTGGACAGATTGGGCGCAATTGTCACTGTCAATGACGGCAAGCCATTTGAGGAGAATCCTACAGCCCAAGCCCTATTAGAAGCAGGTATTCGGGTGATTTGTGGTAGCCATCCCTTGGAATTGTTGGAAGAAGATTTCGCTCTTGTCGTGAAAAATCCAGGAATTCGCTATGATAATCCTATGGTAACTAAAGCCCTTCGAAAAGGCATTCCAGTTTGGACAGAAGTAGAGTTGGCCTATCTTATTTCAGAAGCTCCAATTATCGGTATTACGGGTTCAAATGGTAAAACAACAACAACAACCATGATTGCGGAAGTTCTTAACCACGGTCAACAATCCGCCAAACTTTGCGGGAATATCGGTTTTCCAGCCTCATCTGTTACCCAAGAAGCGACTAAAGAGGATGTTTTGGTCATGGAATTATCTTCTTTCCAACTCATGGGAATAGAAGCATTTCGGCCTCATATTGCAGTCATCACGAATTTAATGCCAACCCATATTGACTATCATGGTTCTTTTGAAGAGTATGTGGCTGCCAAATGGCGGATTCAAAAACAGATGACAGCAGACGATTTTCTTGTGCTCAATATGAATCAGGAAATTGTGGCTTCGTTGGCTAGTAAAACCAAGGCACAGGTGATTCCCATTTCGACTCAAGGGGTCGTTGACGGGGCTTATCTGTCAGACGGTCAGCTCTATTTTAAAGGTGAACAGATTATGGCTGCTAGAGAAATTGGTGTTCCAGGTAGCCATAATGTGGAAAATGCTCTTGCGACCCTCGCAGTAGCTAAACTCATGGGAATTGATAATCAAGCGATTAAAGAAGCCTTATCAGCCTTTGGAGGTGTGAAACACCGCTTGCAACATGCTGGCCAGCTAGAGGGAGTAACCTTCTACAACGACAGTAAATCAACTAATATTTTAGCGACACAAAAGGCCTTATCTGGTTTTGATAATCAACAGATTATCCTGATTGCAGGGGGGCTTGATCGTGGGAATGAATTTGATGAATTGGTACCTGATTTAGTGGGCTTAAAGCACATGATCATCTTAGGTGAATCTGCCCCTCGTGTGAAACGAGCAGCGGATAAGGCTGGAGTATCGTATACAGATGCACAAGATGTGGCAGATGCAACGCGCAAGGCCTATCAAGTAGCCACAGCAGGTGATGTTGTCCTGCTTAGTCCTGCCAATGCGAGCTGGGATATGTATGCCAATTTTGAAGTTCGTGGAGATAGCTTCCTAGATACTATCGAGGAATTGAAGGGAAAGAAATAAGAAATGAAAAAAATAGTCTTTACAGGAGGTGGAACAGTTGGTCATGTGACCTTGAACCTCCTGTTGATTCCACGATTTCTCAAGGACGGATGGGAAGTTCATTACATTGGCGACCGCAAGGGAATTGAGTATCAACAACTCATCCAGTCTGGGCTAGATGTTCAGTTTCACGGAATTGCAACGGGGAAATTGCGCCGGTATTTTTCCTGGCAAAATCTCCTAGATGTCTTTAAAGTCGTCTGGGGAATTGTGCAATCTATCGCTGTTTTACTATCTATTCGTCCACAAGCTCTTTTTTCAAAGGGTGGTTTTGTGTCTGTTCCGCCTGTGATTGCGGCGCGTATACTCGGTATTCCAGTCTTTATTCACGAGTCAGACTTATCAATGGGCTTGGCCAATAAAATTGCCTATAAATTTGCAACCACCATGTACAGTACCTTTGAACAAAGTGCTGATTTAGCAAAGGTCAAGCATGTAGGAGCTGTTACCAAAGTGGCGTCTACCACCAATGTGACCCCTATTCAACTGCCAGAAATTCTGAGTCAATTTGATGAGCATTTACCAACCCTGCTTTTCATAGGTGGTTCAGGCGGTGCCAAGGTTTTTAATGACCTCGTTAGCCAACATAAAGAAGCCCTAACAGCCCACTATAATATTATCAATTTGACCGGTGATGCCAGTCTCAATCAACTGGTACCGAGACTGTATCGAGTAGATTATGTGACAGATTTATATCAGCCCCTGATGAATGAAGCAGATCTTGTGATTACTCGTGGCGGCTCAAACACGATTTTTGAATTGGTTGCCATGCAAAAACTTCACCTGATTGTCCCACTAGGGCGTCAAGCAAGTCGTGGGGATCAGCTTGAAAATGCTCGTTATTTTGAAGAAAAAGGCTATGCAAAACAGCTAGATGAAAGCGAATTGACAGTGGATAGCCTAGTGAGCGTTGTTGAGCAATTATTCCAAGAAAAAGAAGGCTATATAAAGCGAATGGCTGATTCAAGCGAGATTCAAACTATTGACCATTTTTATCAGCTCTTACAAGCCGATATAGATAGAAAGGCATAAAATGACGGAAAAGGACTCTTTGGAAGAAGTCAAAGATACTCCACAAGAAGTCGTGGAAATCGAAGAAAAAGAGCAAACACTTGATACCGAGACAGAAAGTGATTTTCTTGTCCAATGGAAGGAACGGCATCAGGCTTATTTGGCGAGTCAAAAAGAGGGAGCTGCAGAGGAACTCGGGACATCTGATTCAGAGAAGACGACGGTATGCGATGAAAAAAAATCGAAAAGGAAGGTAAGAAAGCCGATTCTTTCGACTCATTCGAAGAATGAATCATCCCCTCCATCTATGCAGGCTGTCATTTCTCATGCGAAAAAGGATCGCAATCCAATTTCGAGAGAGGCTGTTTTAAAAAGTCTACCTATTCTCTTTTTGGCCTTAGCAGGAATCCTATTATCCAGCTATTTTATCAGCCCGTTGAGTAAGGAGAAAAAAATAGAAGTCGTTGGGGCTAAGCGCTTGTCGGCCAAAGACGTACTGAACTATAGTCAGATTTCGAATAAGGACTATGCGCTGACTACTCTTTTATCGCGGGGACAGATTGAACAAAATATCAAGAGCAGTAGCAACTTGGTCAAGTCAGATACGATTGCATTTCAGTTTCCCAATCGTTTTACGATTGAAGTTGAAGAATACGAGGAGGTCGGTTACTTGAAGGAAAAGAATGCGTATCGACTTGTGTTAGCTAGTGGCAATATTTCAGAAATATCGGTTCCAGAGGAAGAACTGCCTGAAGAATATACCTTGATTCACCTGAAGGACCACGACCTGATAAAAGAGCTTGCCCTGCAATTGGCAACTGTTGACCAAGCCATCACAACAACTATCCAATCGATTGATTTAACACCAAGTAAATCAACTGCGGATTTATTGACACTGACGATGTACGATGGTCATAAGATCCTGGTACCACTATCTGAAATTAAACGAAAATTGCCCTACTATTCTAAAATGGCACAGCAACTTTCTGTGCCAAGTATGATCGACATGGAAGTTGGTATTTTTAGCTATGCTATTTAGAAAAAAATAAAAGAAAAAAGCTTTTCTAATGTCCATTTTCTAATGTTGTATGGTATAATGAAGAGTGAATAATTATATTTAAAAAACTTGAAATAAAAATTTTTAAAAGTTTGAGAAGTAAGAGAGGACTGATGGGATGGCTAGAAATGGCTTTTTTACGGGATTAGATATCGGTACAAGCTCCGTTAAAGTCTTGGTGGCTGAGTATGTTGAAGGCGAGATGAATGTGATTGGCGTGAGTAATGTCAAGAGCTCAGGTGTAAAAGATGGCATCATTGTAAATATTGATGTAGCGGCCAATGCAATCAAGACAGCGATTGCTCAAGCAGAGGAAAAGGCAGGCATTCGAATTGACAAGGTCAACGTGGCCCTACCAGCAAATCTGTTGCAGATTGAGCCTACTCAAGGGATGATCCCTGTTACAACAGATTCTCAAGAAATTACGGATGTGGATGTTCAAAACGTTGTAAAATCAGCTTTGACAAAGAGTATGACGCCAGAGCGTGAAGTGATTTCCTTTATACCAGAAGAGTTTGTGGTAGACGGATTCCAAGGTATCAAAGACCCTCGTGGTATGATGGGAATTCGCTTGGAGATGCGCGGAATGTTGTATACCGGACCACGTACGATTTTGCATAATCTTCGAAAAACAGTAGAACGTGCAGGTGTTCAGGTTGAGAATATTGTTATTTCGCCACTTGCTCTCACTCGTTCGGTCTTAAATGAGGGTGAGAAAGAGTTTGGTGCAATCGTGATTGATCTTGGTGGCGGTCAAACGACTGTGGCAGTGATGCGCGGTCAGGAATTGCAATATACCAATATCTATCAAGAAGGTGGCGATTATATCACCAAAGATATCTCGAAGGTATTAACAACTTCTCAAAGTATTGCGGAGAATCTAAAATTCAACTACGGAATTGCCTATCCGCAAGAAGCAACTGAAAAAGAAAAATTCATGGTTGAGGTTATCGGTGAATCTTCTCCAGTTGAGGTAACCGAACGCTACCTTTCTGAAGTGATTTCTGCACGTCTCCGGCAAATCTTTGCGCGAGTTCGTCAAGATTTAGAGCGTACACGTGCCTTAGATTTACCAGGAGGAATTGTTCTAGTTGGTGGTGTAGCAGTCCTTCCGGGAATTACTGAACTTGCTCAAGAGGTGTTTGGTATCAATACAAAATTGTATGTGCCAAATCAAATTGGTATTCGTAATCCAGCCTTTGCCCATGTCATTAGTATTGTTGAGTATGTCGGAAACTTGGACGAAGTAGAGATGATTGCACAAGCAGCTGTAAATGGAGAAGCAACTCTTCGTCAAAAACCAGTGGAAGTCCCAATGGATTTACCAAGAGTTCGTCCAATCGTTCAGCCAGTTCAGCGGGAAGTTGTGCCAGAAACAAGCAGTGAACCTGTGGAAGATAGAAGTTTTGTTCCTTACTCAGAAGAAGTGGAACAAGATGAGCCAAAGGCGAAGATTACGGATCGCATTCGTGGTTTGTTTGGTAGCATGTTTGAATAAGGAAAAGAGAAAAGGTAATAAACTATGACATTTTCATTTGAAGCAGCAGCAGCTCATGGCGCTGTCATTAAAGTTATTGGTGTTGGCGGAGGTGGTGGTAACGCCATCAACCGTATGATTGAAGAAGGTGTTTCAGGGGTCGAATTTATCGCTGCAAACACAGATGTCCAAGCGCTTAGCAGTTCAAAGGCAGAGACCGTTATTCAGTTGGGGCCAAAATTAACTCGTGGACTCGGTGCTGGAGGTCAACCTGAAGTTGGCCGTAAAGCTGCTGAAGAAAGCGAAGAAGCTCTTACCAATGTATTGACAGGTGCAGATATGGTCTTCATCACAGCAGGTATGGGTGGTGGCTCTGGTACAGGAGCTGCACCGGTTATTGCCCGCATCGCAAAAGGTTTGGGAGCCTTGACGGTTGCAGTTGTGACTCGTCCATTTGGTTTCGAAGGTAACAAACGTGGTACGTTTGCGGTTGAAGGAATTGAAGGTCTTCGTGAGCAAGTCGATACATTATTGATTATCTCAAACAACAATCTTCTTGAAATCGTAGATAAGAAAACGCCACTTCTAGAAGCTCTTAGTGAAGCAGATAATGTCCTTCGCCAAGGGGTACAAGGAATTACAGATTTAATTACCAATCCTGGTTTGATTAACTTGGACTTTGCGGATGTGAAGACGGTAATGGAAAACAAAGGGAACGCCCTTATGGGAATTGGTATTGGTTCTGGGGAAGAGCGTGTTGTTGAAGCAGCTCGTAAGGCTATTTATTCACCACTCCTTGAAACAACCATTGATGGGGCAGATGATGTTATTGTCAATGTAACAGGTGGTTATGATATGACCTTGACAGAAGCTGAGGAAGCATCTGAAATCGTTCATCAAGCTGCTGGTCAAGGTGTCAATATCTGGCTTGGAACATCGATTGATGAAACGATGAAAGATGAAATCCGTGTGACGGTGGTTGCTACAGGTGTTCGTCAGGAGGGTTCTGAAAAAGCAACTCGTGCTCGTGTAGATTACACACCAGCGAGTCGTCCAAGAACAGCTCACTATGACAATCCATCTGCATCTTATACAGAGACACCAAAAGCTTCTGCCTTTGGTGAGTGGGATTTACGTAGAGAAAATATTCTTCGGCCAACTGAGACAACGAATCATTCAACAGTTTCAGTTGAGAAATTTGCAATGGATGACGATGAAGATGAGTTAGATACTCCGCCATTCTTTAGAAATCGTTAAAATGATGTTTCAACATAATAAAGATGCCGTCTTTACTGCTGTTGAGTTGGCTAAGAAAAATGTGCATCGTTCTCAAGATTTAGTCAATGTTATAGCTGTCACCAAATATGTTGACAGCTCTATTGCTAAAGAATTGGTAAAAACAGGTATTGAACATATCGGTGAAAATCGGGTAGATAAATTCCTCGAGAAATATCATGCTCTAGCTGATGAAAAATTGACATGGCACTTGATTGGAAGTTTGCAGAGAAGGAAAGTAAAAGATGTCATCAACTATGTTGATTATTTTCATGCTCTAGATTCTATTAGATTAGCACAGGAAATCCAAAAACGTGCTGAAAAGCCCATAAAATGCTTCCTTCAAGTCAATATTTCAAAGGAGGAAAGCAAGCATGGTTTTTTAATTGAAGAAATAGATGAGGTGCTTGAAGAATTGCTTTTGTTGGATAAGGTAGAAGTCGTGGGATTGATGACCATGGCCCCCTTCGAAGCTAGTCAAGCTGAGCTAGTGCAGATTTTTTCAACGGCACAAGACTTGCAACAGGAGTTAGCCAGCCGTCATCTCCCACATATGCCATTTACAGAATTAAGTATGGGAATGAGTGGTGATTTTGAAGAAGCGATTCAGTGTGGAGCAACCTTTATCCGTATTGGAACAGCATTTTTTAAGTAAGGAAGAAAAACGTGGCTTTTAAAGATACATTTAAAAACATTATTAACTATTTTGAAGTAGACGATACTCCAGAGCAAGAGGAGTATGAACTGTCAAACGAGGTACCCAAGATGAGGGTGGCACCAGTGAGAGAGGCAGAAAATGCTCCATCAGGGCAACCACAGCTAAGCCGTTCTCACCAAGGAGCTTCGAAGGAGAATGTCCAATACTCGAGTCAGCGTCGGCAAGAATTATCTTCAGTAGGTGACAAACAATCTGAAAGAACAATGATTGATATTAAGTTTCCGAAGAAATATGAAGACGCACCGGAAATTGTGAATCTTTTATTGGATAATGCCAGTATTTTGATAGATTTCCAGTATATGTCAGAAATGCAAGCACGTCGCTGTCTGGATTATTTAGATGGTGCTCGTTCCGTTGTGGCAGGAAATTTAAAAAAAGTCTCTAACACGATGTGGCTGCTGACCCCTGTGAATGTAATGGTGAATATCGAAGAACTTCGGTCATCGAATTTTAGCCAAGGGCAGGAAGCACAATTTGATTTTGATATGAAACGGTAGGAGCTTATGGCAGCTGTCATTTTTATACTGCTGAAAGCACTTGAGATTTATTCCTATGTATTATTTGGGTATGCAATTTTAAGTTGGATACCAGACTTATACGATACCTTTATAGGGCGTACTCTATCTTGGCTTGCTCAGCCAGTACTGACTCCTTTTCGCAAGTTGAAGTTGCAGTTTTTGGGTCTCGATTGGACAATTGTGGTTGTGGCCTTCTTGCTGAATGTTCTGGAGCGGATACTGATTGGTTTGCTTCCCTTATTTTTATAAGGTATATGAAAATGAAGCAGTTATTTCAACATTTTTCAACTGAGGAAAAAGACTTCGTTGAGCAAATGATTGATTTGTGCCATCAAGTAGATGTGACCTACTCATACCGTTTAACACGTTTCTTGAATCCTAGGCAAAATCAGATTGCGGCTTCTATTGCAGCTCATTTTCAACTCGCTTATTTTTCTAGCCAAGAAGTACTAGAAACTGAGTTTTCACGTGGTATTATTGCCCCAGACTATTATCAGCTGGATGTGACCGATTTTGAGTTGGCAGTAGTAGAAATATGCTATCCAAGAAAGTATCACGAACTGACTCATTCCCAAGTTTTAGGAACTCTCTTGCATCGTTTAGGTATTAAGCGAGAATATCTAGGAGATATCCTGGTGGGTGAAGAGCAAACCTTGGTATTGTTGGATAGGAAGTTTCTCCCACTCTTGCAGTCAGAGGTTGCCAAGATAGGGCGGATACCTGTTTCTTGGAAAGAGCGAAAATGGGAAGTGGTTAGCAAACAGGAAAAACAGGAATCTAAACGAAAACAGATTTTAGTGTCTAGTTTGCGTTTGGATAAGCTGATTTCCGTAGCCTTTCAGATGTCACGGGCAAGTGCAAGTAAGTTAATTGAAGCAAGACAGGTTAAACTAGATTATCAGTCGGTTACTCAAGTAGGACGAGAGGTTGACATTGGTCAACTCATCAGTGTCCGAGGGTATGGACGAGTGTGTATCAAAGAAGAAGTAGGCTATTCAAAACAAGGTAAATTGAAATTAGAAATAGAAGTCATTAGAAAGTAGGAAGACATGGTGCTTACATCATTAGAACTAAAAGATAAAACATTTGGTACAAAATTTAGAGGATATGATCCAGAAGAAGTAGATGAGTTTTTAGATATTGTGACGGAGGATTACGAAGAATTGGTTCGTAAAAATCATGAGCAAGAAATGGAAATTAAAACCCTAAAAGATCGACTTGCCTACTTTGATGAGCTAAAAGAGTCGCTTAGTCAATCGGTTATTTTAGCGCAGGATACAGCTGAAAAAGTGAAGATTGCGGCTAGCGATCAGGCTTCTAATATTGCGAAACAAGCAGAATACGATGCACAAGCATTGGTTAATGAAGCACGCAACAAAGCAAATGAAATCCTTCGATTGGCCACCGATAATGCGAAAAAGGTAGCAGTTGAAACAGAGGAATTAAAAAATAAAACTCGTGTCTTCCATCAGCGTCTAAAATCGACTGTTGAAAGTCAGCTTTCATTGATTGATTCGCCAGAATGGGAAGAAATTCTTCGTCCGACAGCCTCTTATCTTCAAACCAGTGATGAGGCTTTCCGCGAAGTCTTAGAAACTGCTCTAGGTGAAAAAGTAGAGATGGTGGAAGAGGACTTTGATATGACACGTCAACTTTCAGCTGAAGAAATGGCTGAACTAGCCCAACAGGCGGAGGCACTAGAGCAAGCAGCATTGAGCCAACAAAATTCACTTGGCGTTTCAATTGATTTTAATAGTGAAGATTAGTAGAAATACGGTAAGATAGAAATAGGTTTAGCGAGTAGGTGATGGTGGAAGACCTGCACTCCCTTTGTATCTTATTATCATTCTATAATATTTTCCTTGAAATATAGTAGGGGAAAACGGCTTGCTTCCGTTAACGAGCAACAGAGGGATGGGCAGCTTGCCTATCTGAACTAAGGTGGTACCACGAGCTTTCGTCCTTTTTGGCGGGAGTTTTTTTGTGGTTATATTGAACGAAAATTAGTTAATCAAGCCGTTTGATGAGCGTAAAGTGTTATGATGACATTAAAATTAGTAGATGAAACGACATTTGAAGCCGTTATTCAGTTATCAGTTTGTCCGAAGGACGAACGACTGCTGGCTTCCAACCTGTATTCGCTGGCTCAGGCTTGGCTTTATCGGGACAAGAATCAGGTTGAGCCCTTGGCGATTTTTGCAGGAGATAAGGTGGTTGGTTTTCTCTTATTATGCAAAGAGAAGCAGGAATACTTGATTTGGCGCCTGATGATTGACCAAGCCTATCAGAATCGAGGTTATGGAAAAGAGGCCCTGAAATGGGTCATTCGGCGAGCAAAAGCAGATCCGGCTTATCGTCATATTTTGGTAAGCTATGTTGTCGGTAATCATCGTATGCGGAGCATATTAGAACGGTTAGGCTTTCATTCTGTGGGTTTATCCAAGAATGAAATAATAATGAAATTAGACATCAAATAAAGGAGAACTTATGAAATTAAAAGATACCTTAAATCTTGGAAAAACAGCTTTTCCAATGCGTGCAGGCTTGCCAACCAAAGAACCAGTTTGGCAAAAAGAATGGGAAGAGGCAGAACTTTACAAAAAGCGTCAAGCATTAAACGAAGGCAAACCGCACTTTGTCTTGCATGATGGCCCTCCTTATGCCAATGGAAATATCCATGTTGGACATGCTATGAACAAGATTTCAAAAGACATCATTGTGCGCTCAAAATCCATGTCTGGCTTCTACGCACCCTACATTCCAGGTTGGGATACACATGGTTTACCAATCGAGCAAGTCTTGGCCAAACAAGGAGTGAAACGCAAGGAAATGGACTTGGTTGACTACCTCAAGATGTGCCGTGATTATGCCCTTAGCCAAGTGGATAAGCAACGGGAGGATTTCAAACGCTTAGGTGTATCTGGAGACTGGGACAATCCTTATGTCACCTTGACACCAGATTATGAGGCGGCGCAAATCCGTGTTTTTGGTGAAATGGCCAAGAAAGGCTACATCTATCGTGGTGCTAAGCCTGTCTATTGGTCATGGTCCTCTGAGTCAGCCCTAGCAGAAGCAGAAATCGAATACCATGACTTGGTATCGACTTCTCTCTATTATGCCAACCGTGTCAAAGACGGGAAGGGAATCTTGGATACAAATACCTATATCGTCGTTTGGACAACCACACCGTTTACCATTACCGCTTCTCGTGGATTGACAGTTGGTCCTGATTTTGAATACGTAGTGGTGAAACCAGCAAATGACGACCGTAAATTCCTTGTTGCAGGAGAATTACTGGCTAGCTTAGCAGAACGCTTTGGTTGGGAAAATCCACAAGTTGTTGCTAGCTATAAAGGGCAAGAATTAGATCGAATTGTGACTGAACACCCATGGGATGCAGAGCATGATGAATTGGTCATGAATGGTGATCATGTTACCCTTGATTCAGGTACAGGGGTTGTCCATACAGCCCCAGGGTTTGGTGAGGATGACTACAATGTTGGGATCAAATATGGCTTGGAAGTTGCTGTAACCGTCAACGAACGTGGACTTATGACAGAAAATGCTGGTCCAGACTTTGAAGGTAAATTCTATGAAAAAGTTGTTCCAACTGTTATTGAAAAACTAGGCAATTTACTGCTTGCCCAAGAAGAAATCTCCCACTCCTA
Source organism: Streptococcus handemini (assembly GCF_040984445.1). Taxonomy (NCBI): domain Bacteria; kingdom Bacillati; phylum Bacillota; class Bacilli; order Lactobacillales; family Streptococcaceae; genus Streptococcus; species Streptococcus handemini. Next base: position 19,610 of record NZ_JBFRYH010000012.1, on the reverse strand, counting down.
CCCATTTGACTGGCGGACGAAAAAACCAATCATCTGGCGTGCTGTACCACAGTGGTTTGCCTCTGTATCAAAATTCCGTCAGGAAATTCTTGATGAGATCGACAAAGTAACCTTCCATTCAGAATGGGGCAAGGTTCGTCTTTACAATATGATTCGTGACCGTGGTGATTGGGTGATTTCGCGTCAACGTGCTTGGGGTGTGCCACTTCCAATCTTCTATGCAGAAGATGGAACGCCAATCATGACAGAAGAAACAATTGAACATGTCGCAGAGCTTTTTGCTGAGCATGGATCAATTATCTGGTGGGAGCGTGAGGCTAAGGACCTCTTGCCAGAAGGCTTTACGCATCCAGCTTCTCCAAATGGTCACTTTACCAAGGAAACAGACATCATGGATGTTTGGTTTGATTCGGGTTCATCATGGAATGGGGTCGTAAATACCCGCCCAGAATTGAGCTACCCAGCAGACTTGTACTTGGAAGGCTCTGACCAATACCGTGGCTGGTTTAACTCCTCATTGATTACCTCGGTAGCTGCAAATGGTGTTGCACCTTACAAGCAAATCTTGTCACAAGGGTTTGCCTTGGATGGAAAAGGTGAGAAAATGTCCAAATCTCTTGGGAATACCATTTTGCCAAGCGATGTCGAAAAACAATTCGGTGCAGAAATCCTGCGTCTTTGGGTAACCAGTGTTGATTCAAGTAATGATGTGCGGATTTCAATGGATATTTTGAGTCAAGTTTCAGAAACCTACCGAAAGATTCGTAATACCCTTCGCTTCTTAATTGCTAATACTTCTGATTTTGTCCCAGTAACAGATACGGTTTCTTATGAGGAATTGCGTTCTGTGGACAAATACATGACCCTTCGCTTTAATCAAGTCGTGTCAAGTATTCGTCAAGCCTATGCGGATTTCAAATTCTTGGATATTTACAAGACCATTGTGAACTTTGTGACGGTTGATTTATCAGCCTTCTACCTTGATTTCGCCAAAGATGTTGTCTATATCGAAGGAGCAAAATCATTGGAACGTCGTCAAATGCAGACTGTTTTCTATGATATGCTTGTTAAATTGACCAAGCTCTTGACTCCAATCTTGCCGCATACAGCAGAGGAAATCTGGTCGTACCTTGAACATGAAGCAGAAGACTTTGTCCAATTAGCGGAATTACCAGAAGCGCAAACCTTTGATCATCAAGCTGAAATTTTGGATACTTGGTCAGCCTTTATGGACTTCCGTGGCAAAGCGCAAAAAGCTTTGGAAGAAGCACGTACTGACAAAGTTATTGGAAAATCTCTCGAAGCTCACTTGACGATTTATCCCGATGAGGCAACAAAAGCGCTATTAGAGACGATCAATAGTGATGTCGCACAGCTCCTCATCGTGTCTCATGTGACGATTGCAGAAGGTGATGCACCAGTAGATAGTGTAGTCTTTGAAGATGTAGCCTTTACAGTTGAACGAGCAGCAGGAGAAGTCTGTGAACGTTGCCGCCGCCTAGATACAAGTGTCGGCACACATGCAAATCCGCACCTAGCAACAGTCTGCAACCACTGTGCTATCATTCTTGAAGCCAACTTCCCAGAAGCTGTGGCAGAAGGATTTGAAGAAAACTAACTAAAAAAGAGTGAGAAAGAAACTATCATTTCGAAAAAGTGATTTCTCTCATTCCTCATTCTGTATTATCTAGCCTCAACAGTCACTTTTCTGATGATGACCGAGACTAGCCACAGAATTACATCAATAAGATGATAAACAAAATCCTCAGAAATAATTTTCTGAGGATTTTGTTTATTTCACAATCGGAATGGACATCTCTACCAAACGCTCGGTATGAATGGTTTGGATAGCTGCTTGGTTTATCATTGTAGTATCGATTTTGCGCTTGAGGAAGAAGTCACGAATCTGATTGAGTTCTGACATTTGAATAGCGCGGTATTTGTTGCTAATTAAGAGTTCGTAGTGAAGTGGAGCTTGGGTAAAAATCACGTCTGTATTTCCAGCAGAATAGGTTTCCACCAGAAAGGCGTCGGTATTGGCTAATTGATTCTGCACGAGTTGTGCTTGGCTGTTTGTCGTATTGATGATCTTCATGCGTGACCTCCAATCATTATTTGCCTTTATTATAGCACTCTTAGTGGGATTTGACTAGCCTTATTTGTCTTTTTGAGCTAATTTCCACTGCTCAATGCCCCATTTGTGGCTACCTCGTTTGAGCTTGTCAATGGCTGTCTCAATATCAAACCACGCTAGGTGGTTAAAGTCTTCTAGCGGTTGCCCAATTTCTTGGTAGCTGGTCACTTCATAGATATAGGCAGGATTGTAGTAATAGGTATCTCGGTGGCGTGAGTAGAAGTATTCATCTGCCTGACCGTAATAAGCACCAATCTCTGCTGTAAATCCCAGTTCTTCTATCAATTCGCGTTCAAGAGCGTTCAAATGATTTTCCCCATCTTCAATCTCTCCTCCTGGGAGAAACCAAGCACCGTTTGGAGCTTGCACGAGAATAATCTGCTCTTTTTTTGCATCGGGAATGACAGCGTAGACGCCGTAGCGATTCTGATAGGTCACCCCTGCTTCTTTTTTGCCAAATATTGCCTGTGTCATTGGTCTTCCTCAACTATGATTTTTTTCAATTATAGCATAAATATAGGAAAAAGAAAGCCTATTTTACTTTAATTGAAATAGCACCCTTGCTGGTTAGAACAGCGCGTAAATCTTTTTCTTCTGGATGTTCCAAATAGAAGTCTGTCAGTGCATCTTCGATATGTTCTTGAATGGTTCTACGAAGCGGACGGGCTCCCATTTTTGGATCATAACCTAAGTCCACTAACTTTTCTTTGACCTTGTCGGTCACATGGAGTGTCAGACCAGTTGTTGCCAAGCGCTTATTAACATCAAGGAGCATGAGGTCCACGATATGAAGGAGATTTTCCTTGCTGAGGGCATGGAATTCAATAATGCCGTCAAATCGGTTCATAAATTCAGGGCTAAAGAAATTGCTCAATTGACCGAGAACAGACTGGGACCGTCCTTCCATAGCAGCACCGAAGCCGACACTTGCTTCTACCTTGCCTGTTCCGGCATTTGAAGTCATGATGATAATGGTATCTTTGAAGCTAACAGTGCGACCTTGGCCGTCTGTCAAGCGACCGTCATCAAGGACTTGGAGGAACATGTGCATGACATCAGGGTGGGCTTTTTCAATCTCATCAAGAAGAATGAGCGAGTAAGGGTTGCGACGGACTTTTTCGGTTAATTGGCCTGCTTCCTCATAGCCGACATAGCCTGGAGGAGCACCGACTAATTTTGCAACAGCATGTTTTTCCATGTACTCGGACATATCAAAGCGAATCATACTATCGGCAGAACCAAAGAGTTCGATGGCGAGTTGTTTGGATAGCTCGGTTTTTCCGACCCCTGTTGGTCCAACGAAAAGGAAGCTTCCAATTGGACGGTTCGGTGCACCAAGTCCTACCCGATTGCGGCGAATGGCTTTGGCAATCTTATCAACGGCATCGTCTTGACCGATAACGTGTGCCTTGAGGTCGCTTGCAAGATTGATTAGCTGCGATTGTTCTTTTTCCTTCAAATCACCGACTGGAATATTGGTTTTTTGCTCAATGATGGCTTCAATTTCTTTTTCGGTAATGACAGGAATATCTTCCTCGCTGATTGTCGCTTTTTGCATTTCCTTATATTTAGCAATCTGATCGCGGTAGTAGGCTGCCTTTTCAAAGTCTTCATCACGAGTGGCCTGGGCCTTGCGATTTTCAGCATCAATCAAGCGCTGGTCGATTTCTTTTGGATCAACGAAATTCAGAGTCAAGTTCATCTTCGAACCAGCCTCATCTAACAAGTCAATAGCCTTGTCTGGCAAGAAGCGGTCTTGAATGTAGCGGTTGGATAAAATTGCTGCCGCTTCAATGGCTTCATCAGTATATTTGACATGATGATAGTCTTGGTACTTGCTTTGGATACCTTTTAGAATGGTAATGGTTTCGTCCACACTTGGCTCATCCACCTTGACAGGCTGCATACGGCGTTCCAGGGCAGCATCTTTTTCGATAATTCGGTATTCGTTGAGTGTGGTCGCACCGACCAGCTGCATTTCTCCCCGAGCAAGGGCAGGTTTCAAAATATTGCCTGCGTCCATATTGCCGTCACCGGCAGAACCAGCACCGACGATTTCATGGATTTCATCGATAAAGAGAATAATTTCCTTGCGGTTGCGGATTTCTTCCATGAGTTTTTGCATGCGCTCTTCAAATTGCCCACGGATACCCGTTCCTTGAACGAGGCTAACCACATCGAGTCGAATGACTTCACGGCCTTGAAGTTTTTGTGGCACATCTCCGTCAACGATTTTTTGAGCCAGACCTTCGACAACGGCTGTTTTTCCGACCCCAGGTTCTCCGATTAGGACAGGATTATTCTTAGTCCTACGGTTGAGAATTTCAATAACACGTTTGATTTCTTCGTCTCGACCGATAACAGGATCAATATCCCCACGGCGAGCAATTTCAGTGACGTTGATGCCAAATTCTTCTAGGAGGCCATTCGGCTGTTTTGGAGGAGGAGTTGGACCGCCATTGTTGCCACGATTGCCACCGCCTGCTTGGGTAGGAGGTGTTTGATTGCGAGCTTTTCCAGCTGGTGTATGTCCTGGAACGCCTCCAATATTATTGAAAAATTCGCTAAATGGATCCATACTATTTGGATTTGCTAGATCACCTAATCCCTTTAAAATAGCGTTATTTGGGTCAGTCTTCATGATTTGGTAACAGTTGTGGCAGAGATCCACTTGTTGTTGTTTTCCATTTAGATTTGTATAAAGATGAATGGTCGCATCATTGATATTACAGTTATGACAAAGCATAGGCAAACCTCTTTTCTGTGAGAAATTCTGCCTTTAGAGATGTTGGAAATCATACAGGAAAATGGGCTTTCACACTGTAAAAATCAAATAGTCAATAAAGGTCAGATATACATTTATTATATCAAGATTTCGCTAAAATGCAAGAATCTGCTACCTAAATTGAAATGAATTTGGAGGAAAGTCAGAATAAAAATGGATAAAGCAAGACTTTTTAATGAAAATATGGTAAAATACTCCTGTAATTAAGATACTTAGAAATAGGAGAAGTGATATGGAATCACATTTGGCAAGAATTATTAATCGTTTAGAAGCAATGGCAACGGACGGTGGCACACTAAAACGGAATTTTGAACGTGATGGTGTTGTGGTTGCGGAAGTTGCCTATAGCTTTGATGAAGAAAATGGTTCAGTCTTTACTCTTCGTGATGTAGCAGCGCGTGAAACCTATACGTTTGATAGCGTCGACTTGATTGCAATGGAAATTTACGAATTATTGTACTAATTCTAACGAAGATTCGAAAAGCACTACGGTGCTTTTTTATTGCTTTGAATATTTAAACGAATATATTGCATTTTTATTCAAAAATGATATAATAGAGTGCATATAGTATGAAAAGAGGTAACTAAATGGATTTTTCGTTTCTTCCCAAGTATTGGGACTATTTTAACTACGGAGCGCTTGTTACGCTTCTGATTGCAGCTTTAGTTGTATTCTTTGGGAGTATCATTGGAATTTTGCTGGCCTTTGCTCAGCGTAGTAAATTCCGTCCCTTAGCCTGGCTAGCTAATATCTATGTTTGGATTTTTCGTGGAACCCCGATGGTGGTACAAATCATGATTTCTTTTGCGGTGATGAATATTACAGCACCGACTTTTGAATTAGGGATTTTATCTGTTGATTTGTCACGCTTGTTGCCAGGGATTATCGTGATTTCGATGAACAGTGGTGCTTACGTGTCAGAAACGGTACGAGCAGGAATTAACGCTGTACCAAAGGGGCAATTAGAAGCAGCTTATTCCTTAGGAATTCGTCCTTTTGAAGCTATGAAATCCGTCATTATGCCACAGGCTATTAAGAATATTTTACCAGCCTTGGGAAATGAATTTGTGACGATTTTAAAAGATAGCTCCCTCTTGTCAACTATCGGTGTGATGGAATTGTGGAATGGTGCGACAACCGTTGCTGCGACGACCTATTTGACCCTGACACCGCTCTTGTTTGCGGCTGCTTATTATCTCGTGATGACCAGCGTGTTGACCTTAGCCATTCAAGTATTTGAGAAACAATTAAATAAAGGAGGGCAAACTCATGCATGAGGGGATTATTTCGATTAAAAATCTGCATAAATCATTTGGAAAGAATGAAGTGCTAAAAGGGATTGATTTGGACATTGAGAAGGGCCAGGTCGTTGTCATCATTGGACCATCTGGTAGTGGAAAATCAACCTTCTTGCGAACCATGAATCTGCTGGAAGTACCGACCAAGGGGACGGTTACCTTTGAAGGCGTTGATATTACTGATCAGTCAAATGATATTTTTAAGATGAGAGAAAAAATGGGCATGGTCTTTCAGCAGTTCAATCTTTTCCCCAATATGTCGGTGTTGGACAATATTACCCTGTCACCGATTAAGACCAAGGGATTGGCGAAGAGCGAGGCTGAAAAAATTGCCTATGATTTGCTTGAAAAAGTGGGATTGCCGGACAAGGCCCATGCATATCCGCAGAGCTTATCAGGTGGTCAGCAGCAGCGGATTGCGATTGCCCGTGGTCTAGCTATGGATCCAGATGTATTGCTCTTTGATGAACCGACTTCAGCTCTTGATCCCGAGATGGTAGGAGAAGTGTTAAGCGTGATGCAAGAGTTGGCAAAATCTGGGATGACCATGGTCATTGTGACACATGAAATGGGTTTTGCTCGTGAGGTAGCTGACCGTGTCATCTTTATGGACGGCGGCATCGTCGTAGAAGACGGAACGCCGCAACAAATCTTTGAAGAAACCAAGGAAGAACGAACCAAAAATTTCTTGTCGAAGGTACTATAAGCGTAATGATATTGGTTATGAAATGGAAATAATTGAGCCATATCAATCGATTCCATCCGGGTTAGTGACAAACACAACATTATTATCAATGATTTTTGTAGAGAAAATTAGAAATACTAGTTCATACAGTTATTTTTTAAATCACAGAATTTTCAGAATTTATGTGACTTTGTAGGGATAGTATTGCTATAATATACGTACCATTAAAAAAAGGAGAGTTGGCAACGAATGCACTTATTCAGTATCTTCTTTACTATCGTTTGTGGTAAAGAAAAAGGCGGCTAGTCGCCTTTTTCTTTATCAACACTCTAATTAAAATTGGCAAGGAAATGAACACAATGGCGGTTTGGATAAAAAGATTGCAAGAAGAATATTTAGAAACGAGACTTCATTCTGGAGAGGACTTTTTAGAGTGGTTCATCCAAAGAAAAATGACCTGGGGACAAAGGTGGGGGCTAGTATTGATACTCAATTTTATCCTTCAACCTCTGATTTGGAATGTATCCCTTATTGTATGGATTTTTTGGTTCTCATTTATTCTTTTCATTTTTTACATTTTAGGGAAGCTATTCTTTTTAGGGAAGTCCTTGTATAGGTTCTATGTTAAAAAAGGCTTAAAAAAATAGTCATTCGTTTTTAGGGATTACGTGGTTAACATCTCTTGCTTGAAACCAAATGAAATTGAAAGAGTAAACATGACCGCTGGAGTTGTTCAGCGGTTTTTGATGGTAGTTTTTGCCTATAGGGATGACGAATAAAAAGTGCTAAAGTCAGATGAATATTTTTGGTATAATGGAGAACATATATAAAAGGAGATGAGACGGTGCAGATCTTACTGGCAAAGAAATTAACGTAGCTGGTGGTATTGAAAGTAGCGAAAAATCTCCATCCATCTTCTAACGTATTGCCTTGATATTGAAAAGTAATCCGTTTTTTAAAAAGATGAACGAAGATTTTATATAGTGGAATAAATCATTTCCTAAAAAAATTGTAGACGGTTTAGAAGTTTACTTTGATTTCTTTTTATAATAGATAATCATTCCCAATAAGGAACCCAAAAATCCCCAAAGTGCTCCTTCTAAAAATTTCATATATAGCCTCCTTCTACTGGTTCGTAACAGAGTAGATGGTAGTTGCAACATCCCCATCCCAAGTCTGTTCAGCCTTTAAGTTGATACTCTTCAATAGTAAGGTTTCCTTTTTCTAATTCGCTTTTTGTAACATTTAAAAACTCATCGTCCGTTATAATATGCTCAGACAAGACAGAGACGTTTTTTTATGCTTCTTGAGAATTCTTGAGCAGAAACAGTTGTAGTAAGTAGAGAAGGAATGAATAGGTTGACGAAAGAAATAGCTATGAAACTTGTAGCGATAATTTGTTTTTTCATCATTTTTCTCCTTTACATTCAAACGAAAAGCATAGGTAACAAATGTAATCGATTACATTTGTTATTTTATCACATTTTATAAAAAAAACAAGTCTTGTTTAGCAAAAAAGAATATGGTATAACAAATAGCTAATGAATTTTCTACCCTACTCCCTTCATTTTTGTTATAATAGGAAAAAAGAAAAGGAGATGAGAAATGACAGTCATTGATGGGAAGGTCTTAGCAGCGAAGTTACAGGGGCGTTTAGCAGAAAAAACGGCACTCTTGAAGGAAAAAACAGGACTAGAGCCAGGTTTGGTTGTGATTTTGGTGGGGGAAGATCCCGCCAGTCAAGTCTATGTGAGAAATAAGGAACGTTCAGCCTTGGCAGCTGGTTTTCGCAGTGAAGTTGTGCGAGTTCCTGATACGATAACACAAGCAGAGCTGTTGCGTCTGATTGACCGCTACAATCAAGATGCTTCTTGGCATGGGATTTTGGTACAGTTGCCCTTACCAGCCCATATAGATGAAGAGGCGGTGCTATTTGCGATTGACCCTCAAAAAGATGTGGATGGTTTTCATCCGACCAATATGGGCAAGCTCTGGAGTGGTCATCCTGTCATGATTCCCTCAACTCCAGCAGGAATTATGGAGATGTTCCGAGAGTATGGGATTGCGCTTAAAGGGAAGAAAGCGGTCGTGATTGGTCGGAGCAATATCGTCGGCAAACCCATGGCCCAGCTCCTCTTAGATGCAAATGCGACCGTGACCATTGCCCATTCACGGACGGAAAATCTAGCGCAATTAGCGCGCGAAGCAGATATCTTGGTCGTAGCCATCGGTCGTGGGCATTTTGTGACCAAGGACTTTGTCAAAGAAGGGGCAGTGGTCATTGATGTCGGCATGAACCGTGATGCAAATGGCAAATTGATTGGGGATGTAGCCTACGATGAAGTAAAAGAGATCGCAAGCTACATCACCCCTGTACCTGGTGGGGTTGGCCCCATGACCATTACCATGTTGATGGAGCAGACTTTCGAGGCCTTTCAACGGAGCTTGGACAAATAAGGTGAATAAGACGTAAAAATGCTCTTTTTTGATCAAACGATATACAGGTGATATGAACACCAGATAAGACAAAAGGAAAACACTTCTATTGCTAGTTGTATTCTAGTTTCAGTAGAAGTGTTTTTGTATCTTGCTTGAGGTCTTGAGTTGATAGTTTTTAAAAATAGTTGTAGGGAATGTGTGGGAAAGTAGAAGGAAGGTTATAAGCACTGTAAAATCAGACTAGCTAGAAAGAGGCAGGGAACAAAGGGGAGAGATTTGGGATGGAATAGTTTGAAAATCAATAGCCCAAATACACTTGCTAACTGGACGATCCAGAGGATTTCGGTAAAGGAAAAGAGGAGAGATAGGCTAGCTAGGTAGAAAAAATCACCCGAACCGATATTTAGTTGATATTTTTCAGCGAGCAAGGCGAGGAAAATTAGGCCACAAAATACCCAGTTCAGACTTGACAGCAGAAGGGCTAGGAAAGTAAAGACAAGCCATATCATGAGGGGATATTCTTGGTGTTTGATATCATAAATGGTTAATACGAGTCCAGCAAACAGTAGTGCGCATTGTAGAACAGAAATAACACCAAAAGCTAGGAGGAGAATGAACCCAGCTGAAATACTTTCTAATCCTAGATACCAGTAAGGGATTTTTGTCTGGCAATAACGGCATTTAGAGCGCATGGCAAGCTGTGAGAGAATTGGAATCATATCCCACCATTTCAATGGCTGCTTACAATGATTGCAGTGACTAGCAGGAAAGAGGATTGACTCGTCAGGAAAACGGTCAATAACGACACCGAGAAATGAGCCAAGAGAGGCTCCTAAAAAAATCAATAAAATTATCTTCATACCTATCTATTCGTAAAGAGTAGGAAAAAGTAAAAAGAAACATCATTTTTTCTATTTTTTTGCTACTCCCATTCTTGAAATGTGGTAGAATAGGAGAATGAAATCTTACAATGCTTTGAATGATTATTATCGAACATTATTTGGAGAAAAGACCTTTAAAGTGCCGATTGATGCGGGATTTGACTGTCCAAATCGTGATGGAACGGTAGCAAAAGGAGGGTGTACATTTTGTACGGTGTCAGGATCTGGTGATGCGATTGTAGCACCGGATGCGCCTATTCGTGAACAATTTTATAAGGAAATTGATTTCATGCACCGTAAATGGCCAGATGTTCGAAAATATTTGGTCTATTTTCAAAACTTTACCAATACGCATGAGAAGGTTGAGATTATCCGGGAGCGGTATGAGCAGGCTATCAATGAACCAGGAGTAGTGGGCATCAATATTGGAACTCGACCAGACTGCCTACCAGATGAAACGATTGCCTATCTAGCAGAATTGTCAGAACGCATGCATGTGACAGTGGAGTTGGGGCTTCAGACAACCTTTGAAGAAACGTCAGATTTGATTAACCGCGCTCACTCGTATGAACTTTATGTTGAAACGGTGAAACGATTGCGCAAATTTCCTAAGATTGAAATTGTGTCGCATTTGATTAACGGTCTGCCCGGTGAGACGCACGAGATGATGCTAGAAAATGTTCGCCGCTGCGTAACAGATAATGATATTCAGGGCATTAAATTACACTTGCTTCATTTGATGACTAATACGCGTATGCAGCGGGATTATCATGAAGGACGGTTGCAGCTACTCAGTCAAGAAGAGTATGTCAATATCATTTGTGACCAGTTAGAAATTATCCCTAAGCACATCGTCATTCATCGGATTACAGGAGATGCACCGCGCGATATGCTGATCGGACCAATGTGGAGCCTCAATAAGTGGGAAGTGCTCAATGCCATTGAAACTGAGATGCGCCGCCGTGGGAGTGTCCAAGGCTGTAAAGTAAAGGAGCAGAAATTTACATGTTAAGACCATTAGAAATGGCCCATCAGTTTTTAGCAGAAGTCATCACTAAGGAAGATATCGTGGTGGATGCGACCATGGGCAATGGGCATGATACTCTCTTTTTAGCTGAGAGAGCTAAAAAAGTGTTTGCATTTGATATACAAGAACAGGCGATTGAGCAGACTCATGCACGTCTGGAAAAGGCTGGTCTGACCAATGCTGAGCTGATTTTAGCAGGACATGAACAACTGGATCTCTATGTAGGAGAGGTGAAAGCAGGGATTTTTAATCTGGGCTATCTGCCTAGTGCAGACAAATCGATTATCACTCAGCCCAACACTACTATTGTGGCACTTGAAAAATTGTGTCAACGCTTGGTATTGGGTGGTCGGATTGCGGTCATGATTTACTATGGTCATGAAGGTGGAGATGTGGAGCGTGATGCGGTACTGGACTTTGTAGCCAAGCTCCCTCAACAGGAATTTACTGCAGCGATTTACCGCACTCTTAATCAAGTTAATCACCCTCCCTTTTTAGTAATGCTTGAAAAATTAAAGGAATACAATCATGGATAAAAAATATTTACAGGAAAAATTAGCAGGACTTAGAAGTAAGTATGTTGATTCCAATACAGGAGAACAGCTCGCCAAAAAATTTGACGATGCGCATTTGAGCAAAAAAATGGTCAAAATTAAACAGAAGTTGGTCAGTCTTGAAATGGAACGGTGTCAAAAGCAAATTGAACATCGAGATTTATCTAAAATTGACGAAAAAATTTCTGAGCAAAAACTCTTATTTGAACAATGTTGTAAAGAACAATAAGGAGGGTAGTGGATGACAATACTCCTTTATTTAATTGTATTTTTACTGGTTTTGATTGCGTCAAATGCAGCCAATAAATTGTTTCCACGCTTGCCGTTACCATTGTTGCAAATTGTTGCCGGAGCCTTGTTAGGTCTGTGTATACCGCAAGGAAAGTTTCATCTTGATACGGAATTCTTTCTTGCTTTGGTCATCGGACCGCTCTTGTTTCGTGAAGCTGAAGAAAGTGATGTTACTAGTATTCTGCGCTACTGGCATATTGTGCTGTATCTCATTTTCCCAGTCATTTTCATTTCAACTCTTAGCCTAGGTTATATGGCACATTTTCTCTGGGCAAGTCTTCCGTTAGCGGCCTGCTTGGCGGCAGGGGCAGCGCTTGGTCCTACAGATTTAGTAGCCTTTTCTTCTCTATCGGATCGTTTTACCTTTCCAAAGCGTGTTGAGAGTATCTTAAAGGGAGAAGGTTTGCTAAACGATGCGAGCGGCTTGGTTGCTTTTCAAGTGGCGGTTGCAGCCTGGCTTACAGGTGAATTTTCGATCGAAAAAGCTAGTGTATCTCTACTCATTTCCATTGTAGGTGGTTTTGCAATTGGAGCGGCAACTGCCTTTTTCAATCAACGCTTGCACCGTCTGTTGCTACATGCCCAAGCTTCTGATATTGCGAGCCAATTATTATTGGAATTAAGCCTGCCCCTACTCACATTTTTTTTGGCAGAAGAAATCCATGTCTCGGGGATTATTGCAGTCGTCGTTGCTGGGATTTTTAAGGCTAGTCGGTTTAAAAATATCACCCTATTGGAAGCCCAGGTTGATACGGTAACGGATACGGTTTGGGGCACCGTTACCTTCATGCTAAATGGGTCGGTCTTTATTCTGTTAGGGATCGAATTGCAGATGATTTTAGAGCCGATTCTGAGCAGTCCGATTTATGATAATCTCTTTTTATTGATTACCATTTTTGTTCTCACCTTCTTATTGTTTAGCATCCGTTTTCTTATGATTTATGCTTTTTATGCCTATCGAATGATGCGAACAAAGAAAAAGATGACCTATGCCTTGAAAGATAGTCTTTTACTGACATTTTCAGGAGTTAAAGGAACGGTTTCCATTGCAACGATTTTGTTAATTCCAGCGACCTTAGAAAGAGAATATCCTCTCTTACTCTTTCTCGTTGCGGGCGTTACCTTACTTAGTTTCTTAACTGGCTTGATCGTGTTGCCACATCTGTCTGAGAGTAAGGAAGAAACGACAGAATACCTGATGCACATCGCAATTTTAAATGATGTAGTGACAGAATTAGAAGCGGATTTGGCGCATACCAAGATTAAAGGTCCGCTCTATGCAGCGATTGATAATTATCATGGTCGAATTGAAAATCTGATTTTAGAGCGGGAAGATAAGACCGTCCGAAAGGATTTAGCAAGTCTTCAACTATTGATTCTTAGTATTGAAAATGATGGTCTTGAGCAGGCTTATGAAGAAGGAAAGATTGATGATCGGTCCTATCATCTTTATCAGCGCTATCTTTTAGGAATGGAACAGCGGATTAACCGCGATTTTGCTTCTCGTTTTACCTATTTTTGGATTGTTTTTTGGCGTGTTTCTCGCCTCATTCTCCATGAAATTGTGACGTTGGGTGCTCGATTACGCTCATGGCGGAAAAAGGAGAAACGCCATTTGACAAAAGAAGAAATTGAGAGTATTGCAGAGCTGTATCTGGCTAATACGGAGGTAATTGTTGAGAGCTTGGAGCATTTAAAGGGGATTTATAAAAATTCGCTGATCAATTTCTTACAGGATTCTCGCCTACGTGAAACAGCTATTATCGGTAGTGGAGCCTTTATTGAACGGGTTATCACACGGATGAAACCGACTAATATTGTTGAAATGCTACGAGGTTACTATCTGGAACGCAAAATCATCTTTGAATACGAAGATCAAGGTATGATTTCAGCTGGTTATGCGAAGCGCTTGCGACAGAATGTGAATAATTTAGAAAACTATTCCCTCAAGGAAACCGTCAATACCTTGCCATATGATATGGTGAATTATGCTAGGAAAGGATAAGAAAGAAACTGGACAGGAGTCATTATGGTCGTCTTGCTCAGTTTTTTGTTTTTTCTTGCTAAAATTGTTTTTATATAGTAAGATATAAAGTATATTAGTTTTATATAAAAACAAAAAGGAGTTGTCATGAAAAGTAAAAAGGGAGGGTATTTGACTCTCAAGATTCGCCTTTTAAATGGGAGGCTCTTTAATCGCTATCTATCCATGGATGAGCGAGCCTTGTACAATGGAGAGCAGGGGAAGATTTTATCAGCTCTTTGGGATAAATCTCCTCAAACGGCGACAGATTTGTCCCAAGTGACAGGACTAGCTAATAGCAGTCTGTCTCTGATGCTGAAGCGTTTAGAGGAACAGGGCTTACTAGTCAGTCAGGCTTCGGCAGAAGATAAGCGCAAGCGAATGGTTAACTTGACTCCACTTGGTGCGAGTCAAAAGACTGTCGGTGAGGCGATCAGCCAGCAACTGAGCGATGTTTTTTATCAGGGATTTTCAGAGGAAGAAATCGAGGCAGTAGAAGGCTATTTAGAGCGAATTTTAGAGAATTTAGAAGCGGAAGCTAATCAAGTATTCAAACGATAAGGAGTCACATATGCAAACAAAAGATTTATTGATTCAGACATTGGAACGTGCTGAGGAGCGCTTTTTGGAAACGTTGGACATGATGACTGTTGAGGAAGCGAATACGATGCCAGATCCTTTGCTAAAATCTGTGATCTGGCTCATCTGGCATACGGCAAGAACTGTGGATTTTCAGATTGCAGATTTAGCTCAGGTAAGCCCTTTATACCAAAAAAATGGCTGGGAAGAGCAGTTTGCTTTGGAGTTACCGAGCGATACGCAGGACTGGATTCATACTGTGGAAGAAGCACAAAAAGTTCAGGTAGCTGATAAAACGCTTCTCATAGAGTATTTACAGGAAGCGATTAGTTTTGGCAAGCGCTATATCAAGGAGCTAGAGGAGCAGTCTCTTGACGACATTATTGACGAGTCGTGGGAACCTGCGGTGACACGTGGCGTACGTCTCGTATCAACTATTGATGATGCAGTGATGCATTCGGGACAAGCTGTTTATACGAGACGTCTGGTAATTAGGCGATAGGAGTGGCAAATGGCACAAATCAGCTTTTTTGAAGGGGAGATGGATCGACATTCGCCTCTAGCAAGTCGTGTTCGACCTAGGACCTTGGATGAATTTATCGGCCAGGGTCACTTAGTCGGAGAAGGGAAATTTCTGCGGGAGATGATCGACAAGGATCAGATTTCTTCTATGATTTTCTGGGGGCCGCCGGGTGTCGGGAAGACAACTTTAGCTGAAATTATTGCTAAAACAACACGCTCTCGTTTTGTCACCTTTAGCGCTGTTATGAATGGGATTAAGGAAATTCGAGCCATCATGAATGAAGCCGAAGAACACCGTCAACTTGGTGAGCGGACCATTGTCTTTATCGATGAGATTCATCGATTTAATAAAGCTCAGCAAGATGCCTTTTTGCCTTATGTGGAAAAAGGTAGTATTATTTTAATTGGAGCGACGACAGAAAATCCTTCTTTTGAAGTCAATTCTGCCCTGCTCTCAAGGACACGTGTTTTTGTCTTGAAACAGTTGAGTTCAGATGAATTGCTGGTGCTTCTCAAGAGGATCGTTCATTCACCGCTCGCTTTTCCTGATTGGGAGATTGAAATTAAAGACAGTATTCTCAAGCAAATTGCGATTTATTCAAATGGTGATGCACGTACGGCTCTCAATACCTTAGAGATGTTGGTCATCAATAGTGAAGTAAGAAACCAAAAAGTTCGGGTGACAGAAGATCTAGTGGAAGCTTTGCTGGATAAAAAGACAGCCTATTATGATAAGGGCGGTGAAGAGCATTACAATATCATTTCAGCACTCCACAAATCCATGCGGAATAGCGATGTAGACTCGGCCATTTACTGGTTGGGGCGGATGATTGATGGTGGAGAAGACCCTGTTTATATCGCTCGACGTTTGATTCGATTTGCTAGTGAAGATGTTGGCCTAGCAGACAATAGCGCTCTTAATTTAGCAATTAATGTCTTTCAGGCTTGTCGCTATATTGGCCTGCCAGAGTGTGATGTGCACTTGACGCAATGTGTCATCTACCTCTCTCTAGCACCCAAGTCAAATGCAACTTACAAAGCTCGTACAGCTGTGCAAAAAGATATTAAGAAAACGATTGATGAGCCTGTTCCCCTTCATTTGCGCAATGCAACGACCAAACTTATGAAAGAAGTCGGTTATGGCAAGGGGTATCAATTAGCTCATTTCTACGACGAAAAACTGACGACTATGCCAACCAGACCAGCAAGCATTAGCGACCATGTTTATTATCAGCCGACAGAAGAAGGGCATGAAGTTCGAATGAAACAACGATTGAACTATATCAAAGAATGGAAAGAAAGGAATCATACAGATTTTCATTAGAAAGGAGATGAGATGCGAGACACATGGAATCCTTGGCACGGATGTCGAAAAGTTAGCGAAGGTTGTAAAAATTGTTATATGTACTACTTGGACCAACTACGTGGGAGAGATGGCAGGCAAATTTATAGGACGAAATTGGATTTTACCTATCCGATTCAAAAGGATCGAAAAGGAAATTATAAGGTCAAGAGTGGTGAGATGCTGCGAGTCTGTATGACCTCTGATTTCTTTTTAGAAGAAGCGGATCAATGGCGAGATGAGGTCTGGGATATGATCTGGCAACGACGGGATGTCAAGTTTTTTTTGCTCACCAAACGACCAGAGCGAGTACTTGATTGTTTGCCCAAGGATTGGGGAGAAGGCTGGGATCATGTTTTTTTAAATGTATCGTGTGAAAATCAAAAATGGGCTGATCGTCGAATTCCGATTTTGTTTGACTTACCTTTTAAGCACAAGGGCATCATGTGTGCGCCTTTAATTGGAGCTATTGACCTTCAACCCTATCTTGCGACAGGCCAGCTAGAGCAGGTCATCTGTGGTGGAGAAAATTATGGCGGAGCTAGACCTTGTCATTATGATTGGATAAAAGATATGAGCAAGGCTTGTCGCGCGGCAAATGTGACCTTTGCTTTTATTGAGACTGGCACTCATTTTGTCAAGGATGGACGTTCCTACCAGTTACCGTCTAAGCAACTCCAAAGTCAAATGGCCTATAAATCTGGGATGAGTTATCAAGGTAAAAAAATGGACTTTCGGCTGGTAGATGCGATTGGCTTAGAAATTTCCGAGGAGGAATTGCATAAACCAGACTTTGCAAGTACTTGTCAAACTTGCGCTACGAAAATGATTTGCAATGGCTATACCAAGGATTGTGAACCAAGGGGACAGTTATGAAAAAGGTAAGTGGAAAGTTTTATTGGATTGATTATTTAGAAACAGGTATTCAAAAAGCCTTAAAACAACTGTTGTTAAGAGTACAGCTGTTTTAAGGATTTCATAGTGAATTGAATAAAGGTTAGGACATCGTTAAGTTGCTTTGATGAACGCCAGTTCTGTCTTCGGCTCCTTGCCTTGTCCTATTCCTTTCTCAATCCACTATAATATTTGAACTCTGGGAAGATTCACACAAGTGGCTTGATAAAAAGACGGTCTTCGCCAAGTGAAGTCAGCTCTACCTGTTGGTTATAGAATTGGGTTAGAATCTCGGGGGTTAGAATGTCTTCTTTTGGACCTTTCGCAAGAATCTTGCCCTCTTTTAGTAGGAGGACATGGGTAAAGGATTGGGTAATCTCTTCAGCGTGGTGGGTCACATAGATAATAGCTGGCGCCATGGGAAGTTGACAAATGTGTTCGATATGTTTGAGTAGGCGTTCACGAGCAAGTAAATCAAGACCGACTGTTGCTTCATCTAAAATCAATAGTTGTGGTTCTTCCATGAGACTGCGGGCGATAAGGAGCAATTGGCGTTCCCCTTGAGATAAGCTAGCATAGGTTCGACCAATCAGGTGGGCAGCGTCAATCTTGTACAGCATGTCTTTTGCTTCCTGCAATTCCTGTTCACCGTATTCACGATAGAGAATGGAAGATTTGTATTTACCAGTGAGAACAATTTGCTCTGCGTAAAGATCAGTCGGAAAGCGTTCGGCTAAAAAGGAGCCAACAATCCCAATTTTGGTCCGTAAACTAGGAATATCCCCTTTACCAAATTCAATGCCTAGAACGCTCAATTCGCCGGAACTCTTCCAAAATTCAGCTGTTAAAATCCGCAATAAGGTCGACTTACCAGCTCCGTTTAACCCAAGAACAGCCCATTGCTCTCCTTTAGCATATTCCCATGAAAGATTGTCCAAAATAGTCTTTCCTTGTCTACGGTAAGAAAGATTACGCATCGAAAGAATCATAAGCTACCTCGTTTTCAATTCATTTCCATTATTATACCATAGAAGTATACCATAGAAGTGGGTAACGGGGAGTGGCTGATGGTTGCTTATTGATACTGTTCAATAAAGGTTCGAATCGTTTTATCAAACAAGAGACCAAAGGAGGTTGGATTGTCCAAATCATCTGTTGAAGCATTGGCTAATCCAATCATATCGCCATTTTTATTGAATAAGGGAGAGCCGGATGATCCACTTGCAATAGGAGCGGTGTAGGTGAGGAAGTTTCCGTCGATTTCTTTAATTGTTCCCTGACTATCCCATAATGTGCCATGCTCTTTATCACCTGGATAGCCTACTGCTCGGATAAAATCAGAGACCTTTGCTTTTTCCGTTGTGTCAAGACTTGCTATTTTTTGAATCGTAAGGTGACTAAGTTCTTTGTTGGAAGTGATGGGTTTTTGGAGTTTGACAATGCCAATATCCATGCTCTCATCTTCTGGTGCAATGAGCTCTTTGATGGGAAGGTCAATCTGTTTGCCGTTTTGATCAACCGTTCGGACGACGGCTGCTTCTGCTTTTTCAAAACCAGTGACAACATGACGGTTGGTCAGCAAGGTATCAGGTGAGATAAAGACCCCTGTACCGTGACTTTTTGCGTTCGTTTTAGATTGTACCAAGGCAATACCGTTGTAGGTGCTAGCAGCAATGTCTTGGATTTGGGTACGACTGCTGATTGTTTCTTGTTTGCTACTAGAAGTTGTTTGGGTTGCTGTTTTTGTCGAATTGTTTGCGCAAGCGGTCATGTAAAGTCCGCTTGTTGATAGGAGTACGCCTACAAGTGCGAGTTGACAAAATCGATTTGGTTTCATGAAGATTCTCCTTTATCGGTTTGAATTACTATCATCTTATCAGATTCATCTCACTATCCCCTATGTCTCTTGCAATTTTCATCTGTTTTTTTGGTTTGGGAAAAGAAAGATCAACTAGACTTCTTACGAAGGTTGGAAAAATATCTATTTTTATCAGGTCTTTGCCAATATTTCAGTGACTTTGATCACGACAAACGCATGAAGAAAAGATAGTTTTCAGAAAACGACATACATAGTGACAAAATCAATCAAAGTAGTAAACTAGAGATAGAGGTGACTACAATGATTGATTTTCTCGTTTCCATAGACTCCCAAAGT